>DASSYG010000232.1:0-9113 GCA_035703405.1 Acidimicrobiales bacterium
GAACCGCTCCGGGTGCAGCGCCACCGTGGCGTAGCCGATGATCGCTCCCCAGTCATGACCGACCAGCACCGCATCATCCGCGCCCAGGTGGTCGACCAGGCCGACGACATCGCCGACCAGCGTCCCGACCCGGTAGTTGCCGTCAGCGGGCACTGCGGAGGGCGCATACCCCCGCAGCCAGGGCGCCACCACGTGAAACCCGGCCTCGGCAAGTACCGGGCCGAGATGACGGAAGGTCTGGGGCGTATCGGGGAAACCGTGCACGCACAACGCCACAGGTCGACCCCGTTCACCCCATTCCAACCAGTGGATGTCGAGCTCGCCCAGAAGCGCATTGCCGAGCGCAGGCCCTTGTGATGTCGTGTTCTCAGCCACCCCGAGAGGATAGAGCGCCGCACGGGTCGCGGAATTCGCTTTGACGACCGTCCCGCCACCACTGGTACGATGCCCACTCCCCGCATCGTTGGGCCAACGGCGTCCCGGCGAGTTGTTCCGCCGAATTCGCTGAACATGGAAGGCCCGATGCTTCATCCTCCCGGCCCCACCGGCCTGTACGACCCCGCCTACGAGCACGACGCGTGCGGCGTGTCCTTCGTCGTCGACATGTACGGCCGCGCCACCCATGACCTCGTGTCCAAGGCCGTCGGTTCCCTCTGTCACCTCGAGCACCGCGGTGCTTCCGGTGCCGACGTGGACACCGGTGACGGCGCCGGGATCCTCATCCAGGTTCCCGACGCGTTCTACCGCGAGGTCGTCGACTTCGACCTACCAACCGCGGGCACGTACGCGACAGGTATCGCCTTTCTGCCCGCGGACCCCAACGCCGCGGAGCTCGCCCGCACCCAGATCGCCGAGATCGCGAAGACCGAACAGCTCACCGTCCTGGGTTGGCGCCGCGTCCCGGTGGACCCTTCTCCTCTCGGCCGGGCCGCACGGGAAGCGATGCCGGCGTTGTCCCAGCTCTTCGTCGCCGGTGACGCCGAGGCGTTGTCGGGCCTGGCCCTGGAACGGCGCGCCTTTGTGCTGCGCAAGCGGATCGAACACGAGATCTGCGACGACGACGGGCGCGCATCGGTGTACTTCCCTTCACTGTCGGCTCGCACGATCGTCTACAAGGGCATGCTCACCACTCCCCAGCTCGACGAGTTCTACCCGGACCTGCTGGACGAACGGGTCATCTCCGCGATCGGGCTGGTGCACAGCCGGTTCTCGACCAACACCTTCCCGTCGTGGCCGCTCGCCCACCCCTACCGGTACGTCGCACACAACGGCGAGATCAACACCGTGAGCGGCAACCGGAACTGGATGCGCGCCCGTGAGGCGATGCTCGAATCCGACGCGTTCGGCGACGGCGAACTGGAACGGATCTTCCCGATCTGCACACCCGGCGCGTCCGACTCGGCCACCTTCGACGAGGTCCTCGAACTGCTGTACCTGGCCGGTCGGCCGATCCACCACGCGGTGCTGATGATGATCCCCGCCGCCTGGGAAAACGACGACACGATGCCCGAGGCGCACCGGGCGTTCTATGAGTTCCACGCATCGTTGATGGAACCCTGGGACGGCCCTGCCTCGGTGGCGTTCACCGATGGCACCGTGGTGGGGGCGGTCCTCGACCGCAACGGTCTGCGGCCCTCGCGCTACTGGGTCACCGACGACGGCCTGGTCGTAATGGCCTCCGAGGTCGGAGTCCTGCCGATCGATCCTGCCCACGTCGTCCAGAAGGGCCGCCTGCGCCCCGGACGGATGTTCCTCGTGGACACCGCGGCCGGCCGCATCATCGACGACGACGAGATCAAGGACACCCTGGCCGCCGAACATCCCTACCGTGACTGGCTCGCCGACTCGCTGGTGACCTTGTCGGACCTGCCCGACCGGCCCCACACCCGTTGGCCGCACGCCTCGGTCGCCCGCCGTCAACAGACCTTCGCCTACACCACCGAGGAACTCTCCTTGATCCTCACGCCGATGGCCGTCGGAGGCGCCGAGGCGATCGGCTCGATGGGCACCGACACCCCCGTGGCCGTGCTCTCGGAACGGCCCCGGCTGCTGTTCGACTACTTCAGCCAACTGTTCGCACAGGTCACCAACCCGCCGCTCGATGCGATCAGAGAGCAACTGGTCACCTCATTGCGCGCCACGTTGGGTTCAGAAGGCAACCTCCTCGACTCGGGCACACCTGCGCCGTCGCAGGTCGTGCTGCCCTACCCGGTGATCGACAACGACGAGCTCGCCAAGCTGATCCACATCGACGATGAAGGCGACCGCGGCGACCTGGCCGCGGTCGAGCTGTCGACCTTGTTCGAGGTCGCGGGCGGCGGCAACGCGTTGCGACGCCGACTCGACGAATTGTGTGTCGCCGCAGCCGACGCGGTGCGCGACGGGGCGCGCATCGTCGTGCTGTGCGACCGCAACTCCGACGCCGAATCGGCCCCGATCCCATCGCTGCTCAGTACCGCGGCGGTGCACCATCACCTGGTGCGTGAGCGGTTGCGTTCACGAGCCGGGATCATCGTCGAGGCAGGCGACGCCCGCGAGGTGCACCACATGGCGGTGCTCGTCGGTTACGGCGCGTCGGCGATCAACCCCTACCTGGCATTCGAGACGATCGAGGACCTGGCCAACCGGGGTCTTCTCGGAGGCGTCGGCGCCGACAAGGCCATCGCGAACTACCTGAAGGCCGCGTCCAAGGGCGTGCTCAAGGTCATGTCCAAGATGGGTATCTCCACCGTGGCGTCCTACACCGGCGCGCAGGTGTTCGAAGCGCTGGGCCTGTCCCAGGAACTCGTCGACACCTACTTCACCGGCACATCGTCGAAGCTCGGAGGCATCGGCCTCGACGAGATCGCCCGCGAGGTCGCCGAGCGACACCACCGAGCCCACCTGGAGCGGCCCGCGGAACGTTCGCACCGTGAACTCGAAGGCGGTGGCGAGTACCAGTGGCGGCGCGAAGGCGAAGTGCACCTGTTCAACCCCGAGACGGTGTTCAAGCTCCAGCACGGCACGCGCACCCGCCGCTACGACATCTTCAAGCAGTACACCTCAGCCGTCGATGACCAGGCGGGTCGCCTTGCCACGCTGCGCGGGTTGTTCTCCTTTGCCGAAGACGTGCGCGAGCCGATTCCGGTCGACGAGGTCGAGCCCATCTCAGAGATCATGAAGCGGTTCGCGACCGGAGCGATGAGCTACGGGTCGATCTCGGCCGAGGCGCACCAGACCCTCGCGATCGCGATGAACCGGATCGGCGGCAAGTCGAACACCGGTGAAGGTGGCGAGGACCCGGCCCGACTGTACGACCCTGAACGGCGCAGCTCGATCAAGCAAGTCGCCTCGGGCCGCTTCGGGGTGACCTCGGAGTACCTCACGAACGCGGATGACATCCAGATCAAGATGGCCCAGGGCGCCAAGCCCGGCGAGGGGGGACAGCTCCCCGGCCACAAGGTGTACCCGTGGATCGCCGAGGTCCGCCACTCCACGCCGGGGGTGGGGCTGATCTCGCCGCCACCGCACCACGACATCTACTCGATCGAAGATCTCGCGCAGCTCATCCACGACCTGAAGAACGCCAACCCCGGCGCGCGCATCCACGTCAAGCTGGTCGCCGAGGTCGGCGTGGGAACGGTCGCGGCGGGAGTGTCCAAGGCACATTCGGACGTGGTGCTGATCTCCGGCCACGACGGTGGCACGGGCGCCGCACCGCTCACGTCGCTGAAGCACGCCGGTGGCCCCTGGGAGCTCGGCCTCGCCGAAACCCAGCAGACCTTGCTCGCAAACGACCTACGGGACCGGATCGTCGTCCAGGTCGACGGCCAGCTCAAGACCGGCCGAGACGTGGTCGTCGCCGCGTTGTTGGGCGCCGAGGAGTTCGGCTTCGCGACCGCACCGCTGGTCGTGTCGGGCTGCATCATGATGCGGGTCTGTCATCTCAACACCTGTCCGGTCGGGATCGCCACCCAGGATCCGCTGCTGCGCGAGCGCTTCAGTGGGGCGCCCGAGTTCGTGGAGACCTTCTTCGAGTACATCGCCATCGAGGTCCGTGAACTTCTTGCCCAACTCGGTTTCCGCTCGATCGCCGAGGCCGTCGGCCACGTCGAATCACTCGACGTCGCCGCTGCGGTCGCCCACTACAAGTCCGCGGGCCTGGACCTCACGCCGATTCTGGCGGTCCCCGAGCTCGCACCGGGCGCGGCGCGCCGGGCCACCCGAGGTCAGGACCACGGCCTCGACCGCGCACTCGACAACGCCTTCATCGCCGACTCCGCCCCCGCGCTGGAACGTGGGGAGAAGGTCACGCTGGCCTACCCGGTCTCGAACGTCAACCGCACGGTGGGCACCATGCTCGGTCACGAGCTCACCAAGCGCTACCGCGGCGAGGGCCTGCCCGACGACACGATCGACATCACCCTGACCGGTTCGGCCGGCCAGAGCCTCGGGGCCTTCCTACCCTCGGGAATCACGCTCCGCTTGGAAGGCGACGCGAACGACTATGTCGGTAAGGGACTCTCCGGCGGTCAGATCATCGTCCGACCCCCGCATGATTCACACCCTGATTTCGTCGCCGAGGACAACATCATCGCGGGCAACGTGATCGCCTATGGCGCGACCGGCGGAGAGATCTTCCTGCGGGGCATCGTCGGTGAACGTTTCTGCGTGCGGAATTCGGGCGCGACCGCCGTGGTCGAAGGCGTCGGTGATCACGCATGTGAGTACATGACCGGTGGTCGTGCGGTGATCCTGGGACCCACGGGACGGAACTTTGCGGCCGGCATGTCCGGCGGGATCGCGTACGTCTGGGATCCGGGTAGCGACTTCGAGCGGCAGGTGAACGCCGAAATGGTCGACTTGGAGCCACTCGACGACCTGGACCGCACCTGGCTGATCTCCACGATCTTCCGACACAGCGAACTCACGGGTTCCGCCGTGGCGGAACGGCTGCTGGCCGACTGGACCTGGGCCGCGGACCAGTTCGTCAAGGTCATGCCTCGGGATTACAAGCGGGTGCTGCGGGCGATCGCGCAGGCCGAGGAAGACAGCACCGACATCGACGAGGCCATCATGGCCGCGGCCGCGGGCTGAAGGAGCACGACATGGCTGACTACCGAGGTTTCCTCAAGCACACCGAGCGCAAGCTGCCGGCGCACCGTCCAGTTCCCGTCCGGCTCAAGGACTGGAAAGAGATGTACGAGCCGATGGACCCCGACGACGTGCGCGACCAGGCCAGTCGCTGCATGGACTGCGGCGTGCCCTTCTGCAACCAAGGATGTCCGTTGGGCAACATCATCCCCGACTGGAACGATCTGGTCTACCGCGACCAGTGGCACGCCGCGTACGACCGGCTGCATGCCACCAACAACTTCCCGGACTTCACCGGACGGTTGTGCCCGGCGCCGTGTGAGACGGCGTGTGTGCTGGGTATCAACCAGCCGCCGGTGACGATCAAACAGATCGAGTACGAGATCGTCGAACGCGCCTTCGCCGAAGGCTGGGTCGAGCCGGTCATTCCCGAGGTGCGCACTGGCCGTAAGGTCGCCGTCGTCGGCTCGGGACCGGCTGGATTGGCCGCGGCGCAACAGTTGACCAGAGCCGGCCACGACGTGGTCGTGTTCGAACGCGCCGACCGAATCGGCGGCCTGCTGCGCTACGGAATTCCCGAGTTCAAGATGGAGAAGCGCGTCATCGACCGGCGCCTGACCCAGATGGAAGCAGAGGGAACCGAGTTCCGCGTGAACGTCGACATCGGGGTCGACCTGTCGGTCGACGAGTTGCGTGCCGACTTCGAGTCGATCGTCCTCGCCGGCGGGGCGACCCAGTGGCGCGACCTGCCGATCCCCGGTCGACAACTCCGGGGGGTCCACCAGGCCATGGAGTACCTGCCTCCGGCGAACCGGGTGCAACAGGGCGACATCGCCGAACCGGCGATCACCGCCGCGGGAAAGCGGGTCGTGATCATCGGTGGAGGCGACACCGGTGCGGACTGTCTGGGCACCGCGAACCGTCAGGGGGCCGCGTCGGTCCATCAGTTCGAGATCATGCCCCGCCCGCCCGACACCCGGGACGCATCCACGCCATGGCCGATGTGGTCGCTGATGCTGCGCACCGCGACGGCCCACGAAGAAGGCGTCGAGCGGGTGTTCGCGGTGAACACCGAGGAATTCGTCGACGACGGTTCGGGCAACGTCGCGGGGCTGCGGGCGCACGAGGTCGAACGCACCATTGTCGACGGACGCCCCAGTTTCGTCGAGGTGCCCGGCACGAGCTTCGACCTCGAATGCGAACTGGTGCTGCTCGCCATGGGCTTCACCGGCCCGGAGAGCTCGCCGCTGCTCGACCAGCTCGGCACGGAGCTCGACGACCGCGGCAACGTGGCCCGCGACCGCAACTTTGCGACGAACGTGCCCGGCGTGTTCGTGGCCGGCGACATGGGGCGTGGACAGAGCCTGATCGTGTGGGCGATCTCCGAAGGTCGATCGGCGGCTGCCGCTGCGGACGCGTACCTGATGGACTCCACGGACCTCCCCTCGCCAGTGCTACCCACCGACCGCCCCATCGCGTAAGAGTCTGTCGCTGGGCGGGCATGCCGTTGGCGACAGGCTCTAGGAGACGGGTCACCCCGCCGAGCGGTAGGTTGCCCGAATGAGCGAAGCCGAGAAGACCTATCTGCTCGTCGACGGTGAGAACATCGACGGCGTGCTCGGTGGGGTCCTCGGCCACAAGCCCAAACCCAACCAACGTCCCCGCTGGGGCGCGCTCGTCACCTTCGTCGAGCAGCGCTGGGGCAAGCCGGTGCAGGCGCTGTTCTTCATCAACGCGACAAAGGATCTGCCCTCGACGTTCGTGCAGGCGTTGCTGGCCATGGACTACCGCCCGATTCCGCTGTCGGGCAGCATCCACGAAAAGGTGGTCGACATCGCCATCATCCGAACCATGGAGGCCATCGTCGACCACGGTGGGGACGTGGTGCTCGCGAGCCACGATGCCGACTTCGTCGACGGAATGCAGGCGCTGGCCGATGCCGATCGGCGGGTCGGCGTGGTCGGGTTCACCGAGGTGATCGGCCAGAGCCTCCAACACATCGACGGGATCGAACTGTTCGACCTCGAGACCGAAGTGGGGGCGTTCGACGTTTCGCTTCCCCGTGTCCGGGTCATCCCGCTCGACGCGTACGACCCGGTGCCGTTTCTGTAGGTCCCAGAAGCGTGGCAACCGGGACGATGACGCGACGAGGCCCGGATCCTGGGTCAGGATCCGGGCCTCGTCATGGAATCAACCGACCCGGTGCTCAGGCGTCGGTTCCAGATCGGTTCAGCTCTTGAACAAATCCGCGTTCAACTCCTGCTTGGGAGCGCCGGTCTCGACCACGGTGCCGACGATCTTGTCGGCAATCGTCTGCTTCTTCGCATCCCAGAGTGGAAACAGGAAGCCGATGTAGCAGATGATCGCGTCCGCGATGTGGGCGAAGTACCGCAGGATGCCCATGCCGCCACCGATGAGTTCACCGGTGTCGGCTTTGACGACCCGGGTGCCGGCGACCTTCTTGCCGATGCTCTGCCCGGTCTGACCGTTGAGGTACGCCATGTAGATCGCCCAACCCATGCCCAGCACCCAGAACAGGGTCCCGAGCGTGATGCTGAACGAGTAGAAGATCGCCACGATGACCCAGGGGACCACGAAGTCGATCAGCGCGGACAGCACACGAATCGGCCATTCGGCCAGGGGCTGGCCATGGGGCCCGAGCGCTGCTCCGCCGGCGCCGGGTGCACCGAAGTTGCCGGTTCCGCCGACGGGCGGCGCCATGGGTGGCTGGACACCGGGCATGGGTGGCGTGGTGGGTGCAGCAGGGGTCGGCTGGGAGCCGGGTGCCTGCTCGGGCGGGTACCACTTTCCGTCGGAGGCCTGCCACCAACCGGGTCCTTGTGATGCGTCGCTCATGTCGGGAAATGCCTTTCGTCGGCAGTGTCAACGTCGGTGCGACAGGCTAGTGGATCGAACGACTCAGACGGTGCGATTGTCGTGACTTCGTAGTATCCCGGGAATGCTCGCCGACACACTGTTGCTGTTCCCCGGGGCAGGGGGCGACTGCTCGCACCGTACGCTGGTGGCGCTCGAGGACGGCCTCGCCGGCGAGACGACCGTGGCGCGCCGCGATTTTCCGTACCGCAAGAAGCGCAAAGGGCCACCCGATCGTGCCCCGAAGCTGATCGAGGCGGTGCGCGACGAGGCGGCGGCGCTCCGGGCCGCCGGTGCCGATTCGCTGGTGCTGGGTGGTCGCTCGATGGGTGGACGAATGTGTTCGATGGCGGTCGCACACGGGCTCGCCGCCTCCGGACTTCTGCTGCTCAGCTACCCGCTGCACCCTCCCGGCAAACCCGACAAGCTCCGGGTCGACCACTTCGCCGAGATCGATGTGCCGTGTCTGTTCATCTCGGGCGACCGCGATCCTTTCGGCACTCGCGCGGAACTCGCCGACGCAGTGGCTGCCATCACCCATCCGGTTCGCCTGGAATGGCTCGATGGCCAACGACACGACCCGAAAGGCTGCGACGAGACGATCGTCGAGATCGTCACTGACTGGTTGGGCCGCCTGTAGCGAGCGTCCGGGACCGCCGCGTCTGCGAGCGGTCGGCAAGGCTCCGAAATGTGGAGTGATCTGCCGCTGTCAGGGAGTTTTCGCACCAGATTTGGCTCGACGTGGCGACGCGTTCCGTCACGCCTCGATCGTGACCGGAGTCCCCAGCGGGAGAACCTTGGCGAGAGCGGTGATGTCGTCGTTGTACATGCGGATACACCCGTGTGAGATGTTCGCGCCGACCGACGCGGGATCGTTCGTCCCGTGGATCCCGATCACGCCGTCGCCGCCGGCGAAGTTCGCGAGCTCTTCGACTTCGGAGAATCCCGATAGGCCGTAGGCGTAGGGGCCGTAGTCGCCGTCGGGGTTCGGTGGCGCGAGCAGTTCCTTGATGTAGTAGACGCCGCCAGGGGTCGGATACTCGCCGCGGCCGATACCGACCTTGAACTGCCGTTCGGCGACGCCGTTCTTCTCGAGGGTCAACCGGTGCTCGTTGGCTGAGACGATGAGTCGGTAGGGGTTCTCCTGCACGGTGACGTCGGAGGCT
>DASSYG010000339.1:0-2514 GCA_035703405.1 Acidimicrobiales bacterium
TCCAAGGTCCGCCTCCAAGGTCCGAATGTCGGCCTCGAAGATCAACGAAACCAGCTCGTGTGTTCAGCGGCAACCGATTCGAGGGTTTCCGGGTCGACCTCGATGCCGCGACGAGCGATCCGCGGGAAGGTCGACGACTTCGGGCCCCTAGACGCTGGATCGGTCACGGTCGGTGTCGCCGTTCGGGCTGCCACACGGTGGCGCCCAGTAACACCAGGGTCATCTGGTCAGCGGCCGCCGCGATCACCTGGCTTTCTGCGGTGTCGTCGGTCGCGTCCACGAGCGCCTCGATCGTGGCGACGATCATCGTGACGATCAGGTCTGCGAGACGTTGGATGTCGCTGGTCGGCCATGTCGCCCGTTCTCGGGCGAGATCGACGGCCAGTTCGGTGGCGAACAGTTTGATCTCCCGCCCGATCGCGTGACGCAGCGTCGCCGACCCGCCGGCGCGTTCACGCACCAGGAACCGGAAATGGGTGGGACGGTCTCGCACGTAGCCGCGCAGGATCTCCAACGAGGGGTGGATGGCGTGGGTGCGGTCGGTGACCCCGGCGCGAGCAGCAACCAGGAGATCGTGCAATGCGCCGATCGACTCCTCGACGAGGGCGAGACCGAGTTCGTCCATGTCGCGGAAGTGTCGGTAGAAGGCGGTGGGCACGATGCCGGCCTGCTTGGTCACTTCGCGCAGACTCATCGAACCGAAACTGTCCGAATCCAACCGGTCGAGGGCGGCGTCCAACAACGCTCGACGCGTCCGGCTCTTGCGTTCGGCGCGATTGTTCTCGTCGGCGCGTCTGTCACGACTCGGCCGACCGGACTCGGCGCCATTGGCGATCGAGTCGCTTGTCGGACGAGACCGCGCACCACTGCTTCGTGAACTCTTTGACGCGCGGCGGGCCTTGTCGTCGGGTCGAGCGCGGGGAGTCGACGAGGAGCTCACCCCGCTCATCCTAGATCAGAGCACACCTGTAACGACAGCCGTTCACAGGCCGTCTGGCTTGCTCAGCGCGGCTATGCGCATTGTCACACTTGACATGATCGGCCTCGCATGGCTTCATAGTGCACATATGTTCACTGAAATCGGATCACCGCGGTGACGCTCATCGAAACGGTCACGAGGCAGGTGCTGGGCTCACCCCTCATCGAGGCGCTGGCCTGGCCCCACGGGGTCGACCGTTACCTCGAGTTGATCAAGCCCCACTGGTCGCTGAGCGAGCTCCGGGGAACGATCACTGCGGTCAGCTACCCGACGGCAGAAACCGTGGCGTTGACCGTTCGACCGAGCGCCAACTGGGCCGGGCACCTCGCCGGTCAGCACGTGAACGTCGGCGTCACCATCGACGGCACCATCCACACTCGCTGCTACTCGGTAACCGATGCCGAACCTGCCCCCGACGGCGCTACCCCCGCCGAGTTCGGGCTCTGCATCAAATCCCACCCCGAAGGGCTCGTCTCGAAGTATCTGGCCGCCCACGCCACCGTGGGCATGTCGGTGCTCCTCGGCCCCGCCGAGGGGACCTTCACCCTTCCGGACACCCGACCCGAACGCACGGTGCTCATCAGCGGAGGGAGCGGCATCACCCCGGTGCTGTCGATGCTGCGCACGCTGTGCGCTCGAGGCCACGATCGTCCGGTCAGCTTCGTCCACTACTCGTTCGGTCCGCACGACGCGCTCTATGCCGACGAGGTCGCCGGTCTGGCCGCGAAGTATCCGAACGTCACTTCCGTGCGGGCCTACACCGACCATCACGCAGGCGACCTGACCGGGCTGTTTCGTCTCGGACATCTCGACGCAGTCGATCCCGAGTGGCGTCAGAGCGAGATCTTTCTCTGCGGGCCGCCCGGGTTGATGGGTGCGGTCACCGAAGTGGTCGATGCTGCGGGTCGCGCCGAGCACCTGCACACCGAACGCTTCGAACTCGCTCGGATCCCCAATGACGCCGATCGCGCATCGGCCACGGGCACGGTGACCTTCGTCGGTGACGGCGCCGGACCGGCAGGCACCGTCACGCTCGACAACTCCGGGGAACCACTTCTGGTTCAGGCCGAAAAGGCTGGACTCACCCCGGTGTACGGCTGTCGGATGGGCATCTGCCACACCTGCACCCGGCCCAAAAAGACGGGATGCGTCCGCAACGCCGTCACCGGCCAACTCAGCGACCTGGGCGCCGAAGACATCCAGATCTGCATTTCCGCACCTGTCGGCGACGTCGTCGTCGACCTTTGAACGAAAGGACCACCCGTGACCTACACCTCGACGCTCGCACCCGAACAACGAGAAGGTCTCGGTGCCGACCTCGACGCGATCCGTGCCGAGGTCGTCGCGGACCTGGGCGTCCGCGACACCGACTACATCACCAAGGTGTTGCGCATCCAGCGCGGCCTCGAAGTCGCCGGTCGCGGCCTGTTCTTCGCCGGCTTCTTTCCCCCGGCGTGGATCGGCGGCGTCACCGCGCTCGGTTTGTCCAAGATCCTCGACAACATGGAGATCGGGCACAACATCATGCACGGCCA
>DASSYG010000394.1:0-2054 GCA_035703405.1 Acidimicrobiales bacterium
TGACGCACGGCCATCTCCCAAGTGTGACAGAACCCGCCGAATCGGGCGGGTTCCCGGCCAGGACCAAGCGGCACCCCGGATGCCCGGGACTCCACCGGAGGCGTGCCGGAGCTGTTCACGTGCTCGAAACATGGCGGGAACGGTCGGGAAACGTGCCCTGGACACACTGCGACCCGCCGGAGGAAGTATCCGGCTCGTCCCCTGACCCGAACTCGATCGGATGGAACAACAATGAACAGCGGAGATACCGCGTGGATGCTCACCTCGGTGGCACTGGTGCTCTTCATGACACCTGGCCTCGCCTTCTTCTACGGAGGCATGGTGCGCTCGAAGAACGTGCTGGGCATGCTCATGCAGAACGTGTTCGCGATGGGCTTGATCGCCGTGATCTGGGTGCTCGTCGGCTTCAGCCTGGCGTTCGGGAACTTCGGTGACGGCGGGCTGATCGGTGGGTTCAAGTACCTCGGGTTCGCCAACGTCGGAACCGTGCCCGGACTGGGCCTCACCATCCCGTTCGTGCTGTTCGCCGCCTACCAGATGACCTTCGCGGTGATCACCCCGGCGCTCATCACCGGCGCGACCGCGGATCGGCTCAAGTTCTCCGCCTACGCCGTGTTCATCGCGGTGTGGATGGTGCTCGTGTACTCGCCGGTTGCGCACTGGGTGTTCGGGGGCGGTTGGCTCGCTGCCCGGGGCGCACTCGACTTCGCAGGAGGGGCCGTGGTGCACATCAACGCCGGTGCGGCCGCCCTGGCGTTGGTCCTGGTGCTCGGCAAGCGCAAGGGCTGGCCGAGCGAGGCGATGCACCCGCACTCGCTGCCGCTCACGATGCTCGGGACGGGCATCCTGTGGTTCGGCTGGTTCGGGTTCAACGCCGGGTCGGCGCTGGCAGCCAACGGGGTCGCGGCGCAGGCAGCCATGAACACCTTCATCGCCGCTTCCACCGCGATGCTCGGATGGCTCCTGGTCGAGCGGCTCTCCGACGGCCACGCCACGACCCTCGGTGCCGCTTCCGGCGTCGTCGCCGGCCTGGTCGCCATCACCCCCTGTGCCGGGTTCGTCGGCACGCTGCCGGCGATGGTGATCGGTCTCGTGACCGGGATCATCTGCGCCAAGGCCATCGGGCTCAAGTACCGGTTCGGCTACGACGACTCGCTCGACGTCGTCGGGGTGCACCTCGTCGGTGGGCTGCTGGGCTCGATCCTGCTCGGGCTGTTCGCCGACACCGCGGTCAACGCGGCCGGTCGGGACGGGTTGTTCTTCGGAGGCGGTGCCGGGCTGCTCGGTGAGCAGGCGCTCGCCGCGGGAGTCACCCTGGCCTTCTCGTTCGTGGTGTCCCTCATCATCGCCAAGGTCATCGATCTCACCATCGGACTCCGGGTCGACGAAGACGTCGAGGCCGAGGGGCTCGACCTTGCACTCCACGCCGAGACGGCGTACGCATTCGGAGACTTCGGTTCGATCGGACGACTCGGATGACGTGTTCCCGCAATCCCGCAACCACCCACCACCGGTACCTGGAGGTCCCGTCGTGAAGCTCGTGACCGCAGTCGTGAAACCGTTCAAGCTCGATGATGTGAAGCGTGCCCTCACCGAGGCGGGCGTCGCCGGCATGACCGTGTCGGAGGTCCAGGGGTTCGGCCGTCAGGCCGGGCACACCGAGGTGTACCGGGGCGCCGAGTACAAGGTCGACTTCGTCCCCAAGGTGCGGGTGGAGGTGCTGACCGACGACGACCAGGTCGAGGCGATCGTCGAGGTCATCACCGAGTCCGCCCGGACCCAGAAGATCGGCGACGGCAAGATCTGGGTCACGCCGGTCGACCGCGTCGTGCGGATCCGCACCGGTGAACGGGACGACGACGCCTTGTGAGCGTCGCCGAGCCCCGTCCCCCAGAGTGGTTTCGGGACGAGCGGGCCCGGCTCGTCGACGACCGGTCGCTCGACGGTGGGGCGCTGCGCCTCGCCTTGTGCGACCTGACCGATCGGTGGCTCTCGTCGGTGTTCGACGCGGCCTGTGTCGCGTGTGATGCCGACGGGAGCGGAGTGGCGCTCGT
>DASSYG010000399.1:0-6208 GCA_035703405.1 Acidimicrobiales bacterium
TGAACCGTCCCGGGTTTCATGCACGCTCGGATGGTTGGGAACCGACCGGTTGTTTGGTCGGGGTGTTGGCATAGTAGGCGGTCTCGGCTTCGGCTGGGGTGGTGCGTCCGAGTCGGTGCATGAGCCGGTGGTCGTTGAACCAGGCGACCCATTCGGCGGTGATCAGCTCGACGTCGCTGAGGTTGCGTAGTGGTCCGCGCCGGAACGGTGAGTCGTCTCGGATGCATTCGGTCTTGTAGAGCCCGATCGTGGTCTCGGCCAGGGCGTTGTCGTACGCGTCGCCCACCGATCCGATGGATGCGGCGAGCCCTTCGAGCACGAGCGTCTCCGCGAAGTGCACTGCGGTGTACTGCGATCCAGCATCAGAGTGGTGGATCGTGCCCTTCACTGGGTGGCCTTGGCGGGCACGCAGCGCGACGGCTTGGCGGATCGCGGACTCCACGAACCGGGTGACCTTGGAGGTGGAGGCTTCCCAGCCGACGATCCGTCCCGCGTAGGCGTCGATCACGAACGCGACGTAGACGAACACACCGGCGATCAGCTTGACGTAGGTGAAATCGGCGACGAACAACCGGTTCGGGGCTGGGACGCGGAACTGGCGGTCCACCAGGTCCGGTGCTCGTTCCGCGGTCGGGTCGGCCTCGGTGGTGCGGATCTTCTTGGCGCGACGTACACCCTGCCAGCCGTTGGTGGCCATGAGCCGCTCCACGGTGCAACGGGCAACCTGGATGCCTTCACGGTTCAGGTGAGCCCACATCTTGAGCGACCCATACAACGCCTCAGGCTTCCGGCGGTCGGTCTCGTCGGGCTCGTAATAGCCGGCGAGCACCTCGGTGATCGTCGCGTCCCACAACGCCCGCTTCGACGGTGGCCTCGCGGCCCAAGCGAAGAACGTTCTCGGGGCGATCTTCGCGTCGTGCTCGGTGAGCACCCGACAGATCGGAGCGACCCCGAAGGAGTCCCGGTGAGCGGCGATGAACTCGCACAACTCCGGTGTTTTCAGCAACGTGATGTCCGCGGGTCGCTCTCCCGCACGAAGAAAGACGTCGCTGCCTTCAATATCTCGATCGTTTCCTCCAGCTCCCGGTTCCGCTTCTTCAACTCGCGGATCTCACGATTCTCATCGGTGGACACCCCGGGCCGGGTTCCCTGGTCGACCTCGGCTTGGCGGACCCACTTACGCAGCGTCTCCGCGGTCATCCCCAGTCGGGACGAGACCGCCTTCATCGCTGCCCACTCCGAGTCGTACTCCTCGCGGTGGTCCAGCACCAGCCGGACAGCCTTCGCCCGGGTCTCAGCGTCGTACTTCGTTGGCATCGAACAAACCTCTCAAGAACAGAGGCATGCACCAAACCCGGGATGGTTCAGGCGTTCTATGCTGACCAGTAGCTCGTGAGAAGATAGGATGGTCCGATGCGTAGACGGTTCGGGTTGGTGGCGGCGTTGGCGATCGTGGTGGCAGCGTGCGTGGGGTGTGACCCCGGTTGGGTCAATCCGGTATTGGGTTCGGGCGACGGCTCGGGCAGCGTGCCCGGCGACCCGCCCGGAGTGGCAGTGGCCGACGTCGCGTTGGGTTCGCCCAGCTCCCTCCTCGATCTCGGTGCACGTGGCTTTTTGGTCTACGACGGCGACGCCTGCATGATCGTGCTCGTGGCCAAGGGCCATGCGACCCGATTTGCGGGCACCGGCACCTGCGGAGAGTCCGGCGACGGAGGCCCGGCGACTTCGGCTCAGATCTCGATGCCGATCCAACCCTTGGGCGGGGGCTTCGAGGCGGATGCCGCGGGAGACGTCTACTTCGTGTCGAGTGAGTCCGCCCAGATCCGGCGGATCGATTCCGCCACCGGCGTGATAAGTACCTTCGTGGATGGTCCCGACGATGTTGTGGGCATCAGCGCCGAAGCCGACGGTTCGGTCACCTTCTTGGGGTTGGGAACTACCGACGACGATGCAAACCCCTTCGGGTATCATCTCGGACGGGTCGACCCGAGTGGGCAGGTGACCACGATCGCGAGGTACGAAAGCGCAACGTGGACGACCGGGTTTGCCCGCGTCGGACCGGATCACTACGTGACGTTCACTGATGAGAATCCGCCCGACCAGCTTCGGGTCGACTTCGACCACGGCGAGGTGAGAACGTCCGCGCTTGCGCCATTGCCGGCCACCTTCGTTGCCGAGGACGCTTCGCCGGACGGTTCGATCTATGGCCTCACCGTCGACTCCGATGACGCCAGCGTCGCCTTTGCCGGCAATCGGATCGTCCGTATCGATCCGGACGGCTCCGCTGGCATCATCGCCGGTACCGGGCATCCCGATCCGGGGACGAGACGCCAGCTGGATACGGGAGCCGATCTCGATCTCTCTGCGTACTCGGTCGCGATGACCCGCAACGGCAATTTGCTGATCGCCTCCGGCCACACCGTGTACAACCTGGTCGACCCGGCGGCCGCACCCGCGATCCTGCCCGCTTCCTAGGCGCGCGCCACTGCTCGGGTCCACGGCTCCACGATCCGAAGGCGGTGTTCTAAGCTCACTGATAGCTCGTGCGAGGACAGGAGAGTCCGATGCGTAGACGGTTCGGATTGGTGGCGGCGTTGGCGATGGTGGTGGCAGCGTGCGTGGGGTGTGAACCCGGTTGGATCAATCCGGTATTGGGTTCGGGCGACGGGTCGGGCAGCGTGCCCGGCGACCCGCCCGGAGTGGCGGCGGCCGACGTCGCGCTGGGTTCACCCTGGGCGATGACCGACCTGGGAGCGCGTGGCTATCTGGCCTACGAGGGCGACGACTGCACGATCATGCGCGTCGCCGATGGCCACGCGACTCGCTACGCCGGTGACGGCACCTGTGGCGAGTCCGGCGACGGCGGTCCGGCGGCGGATGCGCAGCTCGGCGTGGTTCCGACTCCGCTCGGTGCGGGACTGCAGGCCGATCCCGACGGCAACGTGTACTTCGTCAATGCACCGACCGGCAACATCCGGCGGATCGATGCCGCCACCGGCACGATTTCGACGGTGGTGGCCGATCCGGGAGGCTTCGTGTTCGGCATCAGCGCCGAGGCGGGTGGCGTGATCACCTACCTGACGAGTCGAACCGTGGAGATCATCGACGGGAATATCAGCTACCGCGATGAAGTGTGGGAGCTGCGCCGGCTGGATGCGAGCGGCGATCACCTGGTCGCCGACATCGATGCGTATCTGTATCCGCAATCGAGTCCCGCTGGACTGGTTCGCGTGGGTCCTGATCACTACGTGACGTTCGGCTCCGTCACCGACACCAACCCGATCCGCATCGACGTCGTCGACGGTATCGTCTCGTCCACGGCGATCGCTCAGGTTGGACCGGAGCTGATTCTCGGGGCCGCTGGGGCCGACGGGAGCGTCTACGGGGTCACCTACTACGATCTATCTGCGGATGGGTTCGAGGGTAATCACGTGTTCCGGGTGCACCCGGACGGTTCGGTCGACTTCATCGCTGGTTCGGGCGACCCCGACACGGGAACGAAACGCCAAATGGGCACCGGAGGCGACCTCGACCTGACGGCGAAGGTCGTCGCGATGACGCGCCAGGGCAATTTGCTGATCGCCTCCGGTCACACCGTGTACAACCTGGTCGACCCGGCGACCGCACCGGCGATCGCCGCCCCCTGACCGTCCTGCCGATGACCGCTACCGGATGACCGGTACGGTGGTTCGTCATGACCGCCTTCGCGCTGCTCGCAACGATCGCGGCCGAGATCTCCCCCGAACGGCTTCAGAAGGTCTGCGGCGACGACCCGGCAAACGAATGCCGGTGGGTGCTGGACTGGACCGACAACCAGTTCCTCGCGCACGTGTCCGACCGGGTCGTCGCTCCGATCGTCCAGATCATCATCATCTGGATCGTCGCGGTGGCGGTCAACCGACTCGTCCGTCTGTTGATCAAGCGGATCGGTCATCGCCTCGAAGGTGCCGCCGCATCGGGCCGGTACGCCCGCATGAAGGCGCGTACCCCGCGGATGTTGATGGAGACCGGAAGTGTCTCGATCCGCGCCGCAGCCCGGGCGAAGACCACCACGGCGGTGTTGCGCAGCATCTCGACGTTCGTGGTGTATGCGGTGGCGGTGCTGTACACCTTCAGCGCGCTCGGGCTGCGGCTCGGGCCCCTGATCGCCGGGGCGGGGATCGCCGGGGTGGCGTTGGGGTTCGGTGCCCAGTCGATGGTCAAGGATTTTCTCGGTGGCATGTTCATGCTCATCGAGGACCAGTTCGGCGTCGGTGACGTGATCGACGTGTCGTCGGTGGTGGACGGAACGCCGGGCGTGGCCGGCACGGTCGAGGAGGTGACCCTTCGGATCACGAGCGTGCGCGACGTGAACGGCACGATCTGGCACATCCCCAACGGCGAGATCCGCCGGATCGGCAACATGTCACAGGGGTGGGCCCGCGCCCTGCTCGACGTTCCGGTGCCCTATGGGACCGATCTGGAGCTCGCGCAGAGCATCATCACGCTGGTCGCCCACGACGTCACGCATGCACCGCCGCACCGGTCCGAGGTGCTGGGTGAGCCCGAAGTGTGGGGGGTCGAGGATCTCGGCCCAGATGCGGTGGTGATCCGTCTGGTCATCAAGACCCGCCCTGGAGAGCAGTGGCCGATCGCGCGTGCGCTGCGGGCCGAGTTGCACAATGCGTTCATCGCTGCGGGCATCGAGCGCCCGTTCGCCCAACACGACGTGTATCTGCACGACGAGGATGCTGCAGATCGGCCTCGGGCGGTCGGCGGGTCTCGACGCGACGTCGACGCCGGCGACACCGGTTCCGTCGATGACGCCGAGACCGACGACGACACCGGATCCAGGATCACCTCGCTGGACGATCTGCAGAACTGACTTCACCCACCAAGCCGGGCGGCGTCGGCGGCGAAACCCCTTGACAGCGGCCCTGGGGGATAGTAGATCTATCTGAGTCCTGGAGGGATATGACGGTAGGGGCGATCTGTCCCGGGCCGAATATCGCCCGGGACAGAAGTTCGCCCGTCGTGTCGACGGCGTTCACGATCGGGGGCGGGTGTACGCGTCGAAGATCGCTCTGACGCCGATCGCAAAGGGTGTCCAGGTCTGTTCCGACCCGTTCTCACCGGTCGGCAGCAGCAACGAATCGGGGACGAGTTCTGGCGTCGCACGCCGGCGAATGGTGAGTCCCTCGACCAGCGCGGACAGAGTCACACCGAGCACCGCGGCGTCGAAGGGTGGCACGAACTCGAGGTCGTAGGCCTCGACGATCTGCGTGAACAGCGAGACGATCGCATCGAGCCAATCTCCTTCAGAAGCCTCGAACGTCGCGGCCAGTTCGGCATCGGTCCGGCGTGCGAGCCAGACGACCAGGTAGGTCGGATAGGTCCTCTGATTCATCTCGGCGTTGTCGGCGGCGGCAACCCGGATGAGTTCGTCGAGGCAGAGCGGTGGGCCGTCGGCGCTCAACAGGTCGGTGACCTGGTCGGTCGTGGCGAATGTCGCCGATGATCGGACCACCAGATGCTGGAGCAGTTCGGCGCGGAACGCCTGCTGGTTCGGCCAGATCTTGTACGCGCTGCCGGCGGTGGAGAGTCCGGCGCGGCGGCAGACGTCGATCAAGGTGACCCGATCGAGGGTCACCGATACGCCGTCCTCGGCGAGCAGCGCCGTGCCGGCGTCCAACAACAGCGAGCGGGTCTCATCGAGTGCTCGGCGCTTCGCCATCGTCTCAGTCGCCGTTCCTCGACGAGCCTGCGTCGGGATCGGAGCGCGGCCGGGTGAAAGCTTCGACCAGCGCGAAGACTCCGCTGGCGAGTACCGACCAGGGGACGTCGTGGCCGCCCTCGACCCGGCGCAACAGGTGGCGCGAGGTGATGTCGCCCTGTGACGACGCACGCACCGTCAGTCCGTCGGTGAGTGCGGCGACCATCGTCGCGAACAACTGCGGACCGAAGGGCGGGATCCATTCGAGGCGGTACGCTCGAGCTGCCTGGTCGTACAGTCCGGCGTAGGCGTCGATCAGCTCGGCGTCGGAGTCGTGCAGGTCGGCAGCGAGGTCGGGATCGTCGGCCGACGCCAACCACAGGGCGACGTAGATGGCGAAGTGCTGGGCGCCGTCGTCCCCACTTCCCGTGGTCGACTCGGTCGCAGTCCGGATCAGTTCGGGCAGTGGCGGCAACGCGCCGGGGTCCGCGGCGATCGCGGCAGTGACCAGGTCGA
>DASSYG010000049.1:0-2715 GCA_035703405.1 Acidimicrobiales bacterium
GGCCTCGTCGGCCCGGACCGCCGGCGCGGGAATCGTCCGGTGGCATCGGGCGAGTTCATCGGCACCGGTCTAGCCGACCACTCCGATCACCGATGAGTTCAACGGCCGCGCGTCGTCGATAGGAGTAGCCAACCCGCTGTCGAATCCGGGAGCCGTGACCATGGGCATCATCCACATCGACGAATTCACCACCCTCGACGGCGTCGCGCAGGCCCCCGGCGGCCCCGAAGAGGACGCCGAGAACGGTTTCACCTTCGGTGGCTGGCAGGCCCCGCTGTTCGACGACGTCGCCGGCGAACAGATCGCCGCGGGCATGGAAACCCTCGACGCGCTGCTGCTCGGGCGGAAGACCTACGACATCTTCGCCGGCTACTGGCCGAACCAGCCCACCGACGGGCCCGACGGAATGATCGCCGAGTTGTTCAACCGGATCCCGAAGTACGTGGCATCGCGGCGTACGCCGCAACTCGACTGGGCGAATTCGACATTGCTCAGGCCTGATCTCGGTGAGGAGATCGAGACGTTGCGCGCCCGCCACGAACATGTCCACGTCATCGGCAGCCTCGACTTCGTCCAGACACTGATCGCCGAGCGGCTCTTCGACGAGTTGACCCTGTGGGTGTACCCGATCGTGCTCGGCCGGGGGAAGAAGGTGTTCGCCGACGGCGTCACACCCTCGAACCTGACGTTGCTCGAGCCACCGGCCGCGACCCCCGTGGGCATGGTGCAGCTCCGCTACTCGATCCAAGAAGGAACCCCCGCCACCGGCACCGTCGGCGCGTGACCCGCCGGAGATCCCGGCGTGCGTGACACTACCGGCCGGTCTGGCCGGTGACCACCGATTCGAACGCGCCTCGTTCGACGTTGAAGACGGTGCCGTCCATGTGGAAGTCGGGGTCCCGCTCGTACCGCTGTCGCACCTCGTCGAGGGCAGAGTCCGGGTCGACGGTCAGCGCGGCTACCTCGTCGCAGGCTCGCAGCGCTGCGTCGTCGGGTTCGGTCCCGGGTTCCCAAACGAGCCCCCACACGTCCCAGGGCAGCATCTCCACCTTGTTGAGCGCGGCGAGATCGAGCCGCAGATTCCCGGCGATCCAGTGCGCACCGTGTTCATCTATTGCGGTGAGCCCGCAGTGGCCGGCGTCGAGCTCTCCCTGGCGCCACGCCTGCCAGGCGTGTCCGGCAGACACGAAGACGCCATCGGGAAGATCCAGAGGGTCCGCGTCGAACCCGATCATGCGTCGCCACGTGGCGTCGAGCTGCGCATCGACCTGACACCAACGTCGCCGCTCGGTGTTCCAATACTCGGCAATCCAGTGATCCTCGAGCCGGCCCGGAACGAACGTGGTACCGAAGCCACAGCGCGCCCGCGCCGGGACCCCTGCGGACCGCAGGAAGGCGACCGTCAGCTTCGCAAAGGTGTGACACCGGCCCGCGACCCGCGCGGCGGGTGGTCGGGCTTCGTCGAGGCGGCGATCATCGACGGCGACGGCCGCGTCGACGATGGCAGCGGCATCGCGCTCGTGGATCGTCGCGCCCTGCGCCGGAGTGAGATCGACGCCGTAGAGGCCCTGCGCCACGAGGTCGTAGACCAACAGCCCTTGGACGACCTCGACCACCCCGCTCACGTCAACCGCCGAGGTAGCGAATTCGCGTAGCGAGGTGAAACCGCCGGGCGCCGCGTAATAGTCGAGGGCTGCCTGGTTCATCATCGGATGCTGACACACCCGACTCACCGGTGCAGCGCGTGCCAGCGAAGCGCGATTGTCCTCGGTCGGATCAGCTGCCGGCGTGGGCGGCCTCGAGCGCGGCGATGTCGATCTTCTGCATCTGGAACATCGCGGCCATCACCCGGCGATTCGCCTCGGTGGTGTAGTCACCGCACAACTCTTCGAGCTGTCTGGGGATCACCTGCCAGGACACACCGTAGCGATCTTTGCACCAGCCACACTGGGACTCTTCGCCATCATCGGCGGTGAGCAGCTCCCAGTACCGGTCGACCTCGTCCTGGGTGTCGACCAGAAGGTAGAACGAGAATGCTTCGTCGAGGGAGAAGTACGGTCCGGCATTCAGCCCGACCACTTCGAGCCCACCCACGGTGAACTCCACGATGAACGGCTCGCCTTCGGTGGCGCCGGGAACGTCGGCGGGGGCGACCAGTACGTTCTGCACCGATGAGTCGGGGATGTGCTCGGCATAGAACGCCGCGGCCTCGGCCGCCGCGTTGTTCCCGAACCACAGATGGGGTCGCAGCGAAACGGTCATGTCGTCTCCTCGGAGTCGTCCAGGCCGAACTCGGGTCGTCCGGCGCGTCGGGAAGGCAGACGGCGCCCCGACCCGGAAATCATCGCGCCCACTACCCACCAGACGCGGCGGCTTTCACATAATAGAACGGCCGCTCTATTATGTGGGCCGTGCCCCGTCCTCGTCTGCACGATCGCGATGACCTGCTCGATGCCGCCGAAAGGCTCGTGACCAGCGGCGACGTACACGGTTTGACCTTGCGTGGCCTCGCGGGCGCGGCGGGGGTGTCGAACGGGTCGATCTACCACGCGTTCTTCTCGAAGGACGACCTGGCCGCCCGACTCTGGCTTCGCGCTGCGGCACGTCTCGGCGCGATCCGGGCCGAAGCGCTCGACACATTCACGGCGTCGGGCGTTCCCGAACCGACCGAATCGGCCGACGCTCCGTCGAGTTCGGCTTCGACCGGCGTCGAAG
>DASSYG010000084.1:0-3808 GCA_035703405.1 Acidimicrobiales bacterium
GAGGTCGTACCTTCCGAGCAGGTCGACGCTTCCACCGACGAACAGGTGGGGAAAGACCTGCCCCCACGTGGCACCGATGAACGACAGCGACCCCGAGAACGCCAAGCTGCTGCGCAACGGGATCCTGAACACGAGCGACGACAGGCGGAGGCACCCGCCGACTGCTCGCTCGGTCGCGATCGCACCCTTGGGGCGCCCCGTGGTGCCGCTCGTGTAGCCGATGATCGCCTCGGCGTCGCCGAGCCGTTCCTCGAAGGTCCGGGTGGCGGGTGCCGCGTCGACCCACGAGTGGTAGTCCGGCAGCGTGGTTCCCCCGATCGATCGGACGAGGTGAAGGTCGTCGAGACCCGACAGGCGGCCGACCACGTCGTCGACTCCTCCGCCCGCGATGAGCGCCTTCGCGTCAGAGTCCTCGAGGATGTACTCGACCTCGTCGCTCTGGAGTCGTGCGTTCACGTGCACGGCGGTGACGCCGGCGATGAAGCAGCCGAGGTAGCACTCGATCGTCTCGACTCGGTCGTCGCCCATGATGGCGACCCGGTCGTCGGGGCCGAGCCCCGATGTGCGCAGGGCGTGAGCAACTCGGAATGCTCGTTCCACGGTCGCGGAACCGCTCAGCGCGCCTCCGGCGCTGTCGCGCACGGTGATCTCTGATCCCCGGCTCTCGATGGAGCGGACCAGCGTCTGCCCGAGGGAGTGCACGTCAGCCCTCCGACGCCGTCCCGGTCGCGGCCTCGATCTCGAGCCCGAACAGCACGCGTGCCGCGTTCTCCCCCTGGAACTTGCGGCGACGGTCGTCGTCGCGGAACGGCATCGCCGCGATCTCCTGCACACACCGATCGAGCCCGAGCAGCGGGTAGTCGCTGGCGAACATGACCTTGTCCGCTCCGCGGGTGTTCATGTAGTCGACGATCGGCGCCGGGATGTGGCGGGGCGCGAACGCCGAGGACATGTAGTAGAGGTTCCGCCACTTCAGCATCAGCTTCACGCACAGGTCGGCCCAGGGCTCGCCGCCGTGGGACATCACCACGACCAGGTCCGGGAAGAAGTGGCAGACCTCGTCGAGGGCCAGCGGGTACTGGTGCTTGCCGGGCACGAGCGGCCCGGGGATGCCGACGTTGACCCCGATCGGGATCCCGAGCTCCTCACACTTGGCGAACAGCGGGAAGTAGTAGGGGTGGTCGTAGGGGATCTGGGTCTCGAACGCGAGGGTCCGCGCCATGCGAAACCCACGATCACGAACGAGGTGCTCGACCCGACGCAGTTCCTTGCTGCCAGAGCGGGGATCGACGACCATCGAGCCGATGAAGCGATCGGGATGCTGCTCGATCGCATCCTCGACCCACGGGAAGTCGTCGATCTCGCCGTAGCCCGCACAGAGCACGGCGCGATCGACACCTGCCTCGTCCATCTCCTCGATGAGCTGCGGCAAGGTCGTGCCCCGCTCCCATCGCTCGCGCAAGCCCGGAAAGAGATAGCCCACGTCCATCTGGTCAGCCGACGGCGGACCCATGTTCGGGTTCACCCACGCGTCGATGACGAGCTCCCCTGCGGTCATCTCCATCCCCACTTCCAAAGTTAGACCGACTGGTCGGTACAATAAGTCAGGTTGTACGAACCGTCAACGGGTTCGTTCGGCGCTGCGCGGGATGTCTCGCCACGGACCCCGATCGGCCTTGGGCTCCGGTGGGAGACCGAGGACCCGCTCGCCGATGATGTTGCGCATGATCTCCGAGGAGCCACCTTCGATGCGGTTCGCCCGTGAGCGCAGGTACCGCCGCTCGATCGACTCCCCGTCCTCGGCATCGGCGTAGTCGAAGAGCACGCCTCGCGGACCGAGCAGGTCGATCGCAAGGTCGTAGATCCGCTGGTTCATCTCGGTGTAGGCGAGCTTGGCGATCGACGTCGCGGGGCCATTCGGACCCTCGCGCGGGTCCTGCGCGGCGCGCTCGTTGGTCCAGCCCACGACCTTGTCCTGGATCACCAATCGCACGAGAGCATCGCGAGCGACGGCGTCCCCGCCGACCTCGCGCCAGACCTCGAGGAGCCGGTCGATCGGCGCGCGCTCAGGCTCAATGAGCAGATCGGCGGTCCGCATCCGCTCGTGCGTGAGCGTCGTCATGGTCACACGCCAGCCTTCGCCTACCTCTCCGAGCCGCTCCGAGTCCGGAACCATGACGTCGTCGAAGAAGACCTCGCAGAACTCGGCGTCGCCGGTCATCTGACGCAGGGGCTTCACCAACACCCCCGGGGCTCTCATATCGAGGAGGAAGAACGTGATCCCTGCGTGCTTGGGCACATCGGGATCCGTGCGAGCGAGCAGCATCCCGCGGTCGGCGTGCTGACCCTGGGTCGTCCAGACCTTCTGACCGTTGACCACCCACGCATCCCCATCGCGGCGCGCCTGGGTGGCCAGACCAGCGAGGTCGGAGCCGGCGCCGGGTTCGCTGAACAGCTGGCACCAGACCTCCTCGCCGGTGAACGTCGGCCGCAGATGCCGGTCGAGCTGATCCGACGTCGCGAAGTCCATGAGCGTTGGACCGACGAGAGCGAAGCCAAGGCGGTTCTGGGCCGGCATGTCAGGGGCCCCGGCCACGCGAAGACGCTCCTCGACCCAGGGCTGGAGGTCGGCGCTCGCCCCCGACCCGCCGCGCCCGACCGGAAACCAGACCCAGGCAAGGCCCAGGTCGAATCGCCTCTCGAGGTACACAGTCACGTCGGTCAACCCAGGGAGCTCATCGACGAGGCGGTCGAGTGCCGCCTCCACGCTCCGACGTCCCTCGTCTCCCCCGGCGTCGTCCATGAGCCAGAGTTATACCGACTGGTCGGTATAACTGTCAAGTCCACCGCCCCCCTCTGTCGATGGGGCCATCTGTCACGAGCGCCACTCACCGAGGCGTCACGGCCGAGGCAGGTTCAGCGTGCGAAGTCGGCCTCGCACGACGCACCCCCCGATCCCCGGACACCTCCACGTCGTCGGCGACGACCTCACCATGCGTTGCGGTCGGGAGATCGGGAGCGCTGAGAGCGAGTTGTCCCATGAAGGCCCCGGGAGCACACTGCCGAGGGCGCCGCACCACGAGGACGACACCTTGCTCGTCGGGAAGGGGGAGCCATGCCGGTGACCGCGGTGCGGGGCCACGTCGTGAGCTTCCGCGGCGACCCGTTCCACGTCGATGACGCGCTCGTCGACATCGACGACGCGCTGATCCTCTGCGACGACGGCATCATCACCGCCGTCGGCCCCTACGCCGACATCGCCGGCCAGATGCCCGCTGGCACCGACGTCGTCCGCTACGAGGATGCGCTCATCTGTGCCGGGTTCATCGACACCCACACCCACTACGTGCAGACCGGGATCATGGGGGCGTTCGGCACGCAGTTGATCGACTGGCTGAACACCTACACGTACGTCGAGGAACAGCGCTTCGCCGACAAGGCCCACGCCGATGCGGTCGCGCGGGTCTTCTTCGACCAACTGCTGCGCAACGGCACGACGACCGCGGTGACGGTCTGCGCAACGTACCCCGCCTCGGTCGACGCCTTCTTCGAGGAGTCGACCCGGCGGGGCACCCGGATGATCGGCGGCAAGGTCCTCATGGACCGCAATGCCCCCGACCGCCTGCTCGACACCGCTCGGTCCGCCTACGACGACTCCAAGGCGTTGATCGAGCGGTGGCACGGCAACGGACGCAACCTCTATGCGATCACCCCACGCTTCGCGCCGACGAGCACTCCCGAGCAGCTCGCGTTGGCGGGCGCGCTGTGGGCCGAGTCGCCGGGGACGTTCGTGCACACCCACGTGTCG
>DASSYG010000137.1:0-3062 GCA_035703405.1 Acidimicrobiales bacterium
GGTGTTCGCCGTCATGGGCCTGTCCGAGGCCGAGGCGGAGGAGAAGTTCGGCTTCCTGCTGGAGGCGTTCCGCTACGGCGCCCCGCCCCACGGGGGCATCGCGTTCGGCTGGGATCGGATCGTCGCGTTGTTGGCCGGCACGCCGTCGATCCGCGAGGTCATCGCGTATCCGAAGACTCAATCGGGCGCCGATCCGCTCACCGGGGCGCCCGGGCCGATCGATCCGGCGCAACTCGACGAGCTCGGGCTCAGAGTCCTTCCCCGTCCGACCTCTTGAGGTTCGCCACAAGGGCGAAGGGCGCCGGCGCCTACCGGAGTGATAGGGAACGTTACATAGATAATCGGTGCTATATTTCGGCTCTCGGCTTTCCACTGTCCGTACGGAGGCCAAGTGGCCCGCACCCAGGAACAACGCAAAGCCGCGACCCGCGCCGGACTGCTCGACGCGGCCGCTGATCAGTTCGCCCGCAAGGGCTTCCACGCGGTGTCCACCGAGGCGATCGCGGACGCCGCTGATCGCACGACCGGCGCGCTGTACGCGCATTTCGGTAACAAAGAAGGCCTGCTGTTCGCACTGGTCGACGACTACCGCGTCGCCACCGCCGACGCG
Source organism: Acidimicrobiales bacterium (assembly GCA_035703405.1). Taxonomy (GTDB): domain Bacteria; phylum Actinomycetota; class Acidimicrobiia; order Acidimicrobiales; family Iamiaceae; genus JAFDWI01. Next base: position 611 of record DASSYG010000137.1, read on the forward strand.
GTCACGACCAGCGTGCCCGATCCGGGCGATCTCGACGGCATCATCGCCGCCGCCTGGGACCACATCGTCGCCTCCGACGACCCCGGGTCACCCTGGTTGCTTCTCGAGATGGAACTGTGGCTCCACGGCGCCCGGGACGACAGCATCGGCAGGCAACTCGCGGAACGCTACGCGCACATCCGTGGTGATCTCGCCGACGGCCTGGCGGCCTGGGCGCACGCCCACGACACCAAACTCGTCGCCCCTGCGCCCGAGTTGGCAACCCGCGCGTTGTCGTTTCTGCTCGGCGCCGCTCTACAACACCGACTCGACCCCGCATCGGTCACCTCCTCCGAGGTGATCGACGCAGTCCACCTACTCGTCACCGACCCGCGAAGGCACCCATGACGCTCACCGATTCGAACGGATCCGATCTCGACCGATCCGATCTCACCCTGGCCGACATCGACCTGCTCGAGGACACCTGGGCGGCCGGCGTGCCCGACGACCAGTTCCGCCTGCTGCGCGCCGAGGCGCCGGTGTACTGGCACGACCACCCCGAAGCCGGCGGCTTCTGGGCCGTGACCCGCTACGAGGACGTCAAGGCGATCAGCCGTGACTGGCGGACCTATTCGACCGAGTTGGGTTCCACCTTCATCAGGGACTTCGACGAGGCGGCCATGGAGCTGGTCCGCATGACCCTGTTGAACATGGACCCACCCAAGCACACCCGCTACCGCAAACTGGTCAGCGCCGGGTTCACCCCGCGCATGATCCGGGCACTGTTCGACGGAATCGAGACCACCGCACGTGACATTGTCGATCGGGTCGCCGACGCCGACGGTGAAGTCGACTTCGTGGAAGCGGTAGCGGTGCCGCTCCCGCTCCAGATCATCTGCGACATGATCGGCGTACCCGCCGAGGACCGCACCAAGGTCTTCGAGTGGTCGAACCGTCTCGTCGGTGGACAGGACCCGGACTTCTCGCCCAGCGAAGACGACCAGATGATTGCCCAGACCGAGATCTATGCCTACTGCGATGCGATCGCGGCCGACCGCCGTGCGAACCCCCGCGACGACATCATGTCGACCCTCGTCCACGCCGAGGTCGAGGGCGACCGCCTCGACACCCAGGAACTCAACCTGTTCTTCGTGCTGTTGTGCGTGGCCGGCAACGAGACGACCCGCAACCTGATCAGCCACGCCATGATGGCCCTGATCGAGCACCCAGACGCCCGCCGTGAACTCGCGGCGAACATCGACGACGATGCGCTGTGGAACACCGCCACCGAGGAGTTTCTCCGGTGGAACGGATCGATCCAGAACTTCCGCCGCACCGCCACCCAGGCCACACGGATCCGCGACACCGACATCGCCGAGGGCGACAAGGTCGTGATCTACTACCACTCGGCGAACCGTGACGACTCGGTGTTCACCAATCCCGACACCTTCGACATCCACCGTTCACCGAACGACCACGTCAGCTTCGGCGGGGGCGGCACGCATTTCTGTCTCGGCGCCAACCTCGCCCGGCTCGAGATCCGGACGATGCTGCGCGAGGTGCTCCGTCGGTTCCCCGAAGCCGAGTACAACGGCGCGCCCAAGCGCTTCCGTTCGGACTTCGTCAACGGCATCAAGGAACTGCCCGTGAAACTGTTCGCCTGAGCCGGCCGGCAAGCCGCCGTTGGTCGTGTCGTTCCCTGTCCATTCCTTCTCTCTCGCCACCCCGCAACGGGGACGATCCCCACAGGAGTCGAAATCCATGCAAACCGAACTCGCCAGATCTCTCGGTATCGAGTTCCCGATCTTCGCGTTCAGCCACACCCGCGACGTGGTCGTCGAAGTCTCCAAGGCCGGAGGCTTCGGCGTGCTCGGCGCGGTCGGGTTCACCCCCGAGCAACTCGCCACCGAACTCGAATGGATCGACGCCCACATCGGTGACGCTCCCTACGGTGTCGACATCGTGATCCCCGGCAAGTACGAAGGCATGGGCGAACTCGACCCGGGCAAGCTCGAGAAGATGCTCGCCGACATGATCCCCGACGAGCACCGGCGCTTCGCGGCCAAGCTGCTCAGCGACCACGGCGTCCCCGAGATGCCCGGTGACGTGGAGAACCGTGAACTGATCGGCTGGACCGAGGCAACAGCGACCCCGCAGGTGCTCGAAGCCCTGAAGCACCCGAACGTCAAGTTGATCGCCAACGCACTGGGAACCCCGCCCCCGGAGATCATCGACGAAATCCACGAGTCGGGCCGTCTGGTGGCCGCGCTCTGCGGATCGGCACACCAGGCCGCCAAGCACCGTGACGGGGGTGTGGACATCATCATCGCCCAGGGCACCGAGGGCGGTGGGCACACCGGTGAAGTCGGGTCGATGGTGCTGTGGCCCGAGGTGATCGACGAGGTCGCGCCGCTCCCCATGCTGGCCGCAGGAGGTGTCGGGTCGGGGCGCCAGATGGCCGCCGCACTGGCCA
>DASSYG010000170.1:0-5200 GCA_035703405.1 Acidimicrobiales bacterium
GCTCGCACGCTCATTGCGAGCATTCGTCGAGTGCCAGATCGAGTTCGCTGAACACGGCTATATAGTCATCCAACCCGTCGGGCCGCACTTTGGTGGTAAGCCGCTGGTGTGGACTGACGATTTCGTAGACCGATTTGTCAAGGTCTGCATCGATCACGGGATTTGCCCCGCTCTTCATCTCGGGACCGACGAGTGGCTGAAGCGTCCCGAAGCCGCAAGCTTCACCATCGACTGACGGTGAACGTCTGAGCGGGACCCTTTGACCTCAGCTACGGTCACCCGACCGTGCGATACACCTCAGCGACTCGACAAGCCGGTCAGATGGGGCCGCGCGCTGGGACTCTCCAAGGCGACCGGCTGTCGACCGGACGCGGTCGGGTCAATCCGAGAAGCGGTCACGCAACTCGTTCTTGACGATTTTTCCCGTGGCATTACGGGGCAACTCGTCGACGTGTTCGAGGCGTTCGGGAAGCGCCTGGTTCCGCAGTCCCTTGCCGCGCAGGAACTCCTGCATTTCGGCCATATCCAGCGGCTCTGCTTCGGCCTCGAGGGCGAGCACTGCCACGACCATCTCCCCCCGCTCGTCGTCGGGCACCCCGACCACCGCGACGTCGCGGACCCGCTCGTGCTCATACAGCAGGTCCTCGACCTCCTTCGCGGACACGTTCTCGCCCTTGCGGATGATCACGTCCTTGAGCCGCCCCGTGATGCGCACGTAGCCCTGCTCGTCGATCACGCCCAGGTCGCCGGTGCGGAACCAGCCGTCCTCGTAGCCGTCGGCGTTCAACGACTCGTCCAGGTACCCGCGCATCAGTTGCGGTGCCTTGGCCTGCAGCTCGCCCTCCTCGTTCGCCCCCACCACGCGACCGTCCGCCGGCGACACCGCACGGAGCTGCACGCCGGGCATGGGGCGGCCCTCAGTGTGCGCGAGTTTGTCGTCGGGGTCCTGGACGTGGCTCATGGTCAGGATGGGTGCCTCGGTGAGCCCCCAACCCGAGATGATCCCCTGGCCGCCCAGCTCTGCCTGGATGTCGTAGTGCAACTGCGGCGGCTTCGGTGCGCCCCCACCAGGACAGTTGCGCAGGTGCGGGAACAACTTCTCTTCGCCATGTGCGCGCTGGGCTGCAAGGTAGGCCATGTGGAAGAACGTCGCCGAGCCGGCCATCGTCACGTCGTGGCGCGAGGCGAGCAACGGGGTCTCGGTCGGGTTGAACCCTTCGGTGATCACATTCGAAAGCGGGTACATGAGCGACGAGCACAGCCAGATCGCCCCGGCGATGTGGGTGACCGGGAAGGCCATGAGGTTGCGGTCGCCCTCGACGCAGCCGAGACAGTCGCACATGCCCCGGGCGGTGACGATGATGTCGCCGTCGGAGTGCTGGGCACCTTTGGGGTCCGAGGTGGTGCCCGAGGTGTACATCAGCCAGGTCACCGGTTCGTCCGCTCGGGTCTCCGGCACCTCTGGCGCTGCGGGCAGCGAAGCCGCGTCACCGTCGGGCAGATCCGGTGACGCGGTGAGAATCGCCATGTCCGAACCGTTGGCCTCGCGCACCCGCTCCCCCATGTCCACGTAGTCGAAACCGCGCCATTCGCCGGGAACGATCAGCAGTTTCGACCCGGCCTGGGCAGTGATGAAGCCGACCTCCCGGTCCCGGTAGATGGGGATGATCGGGTTCTGCACCGCGCCCAGGCGACACAGCGCGGCGATCAGCACCAGCGACGAGTGCCAGGTGGGGAGCATCCAGGTGACCACGTCACCGGCGCCGATCCCGTGGTCGGCGGCCAGACCCGCGGCGGCGCGTTCGGCGGCGTCGCGGTACTGGGCGTAGGTCATCTCGGTGCCCGCGTCGTCGATCGTCATGACCACATCCGGCGACTCCGCTGCCCGTTTGGTGACCAGTTCCCAGATGTTGCGACCAGCGAGCATGGGCAGAGACTCCTCAGTGAGCGACGGTGGTATCTGACGGTCCGTCAGCTTAGACATCGCACGGATGCCGACGGCCGCGAAACCGGCACGGTCCAACGACCGAGCGCCGAGCGCGCATCACGGCGGGCACGCACCGGCTCGTGTCGGGTCACGCGTGCTGTGGGGTGTCCCAGTGGACGGTGCGCATGGTCGCCGCGGTGCCGAACACCTCGAGCATCGTGGTCGCCCAACTGAACCCGGTGTAGGCGAGCGCCAGGTCGTCGTCGTCCAGATCACCGGCGAGCACCACCAGCACGACCGGCGCTTCGAGCCCCTTGAACCGCTGGATCGTCTCCATTGCGACCCCGCCCGCCGCGGTTTCGTCGTCGGACGCACCGGGTACCACGCCGACCCGTTGGTCGCTCTGCCCGCGGGCAGCGTCGTCGACCAGAGCGGACTGCAGCTCGTCGATCAGTCGCCGTGACGACGACAGCACCTGGATCTGGTCGGCCCCCAGCCCCTCGTCGAACAGCTCACGCACCCGGGAAGCCAACCTGGCGGCCAGCGCGTCACGGTTCTTGACCGTGTGGAACTTCGGCTTCGGGCCCGACACACCGAGAGCCTTGACCGCGCCGCCGAACAGGCCACCGACCTTCGCCGCGATCTCGTCGGTGTTCCGACAGTTCTTGCTCAACGTCCATCTCGTGACGCGCCCGTCGAACGGCGGCGACCAGTCGTCGACGTACACCGCCTGCTGGGCGTCGGCGAACACGTAGAACCAACCGTCGTCGGGGTCACGCATCACCATCTGGAGCGCGTCCCACCATATCGGCCGAAAGTCTTGGCCCTCGTCGACCACCACCGCGTCGACCTCGAATCCGAGTTTCGCCGCCGCGTCGGGGAACTGGGAGATCGCATCGTGTGCCCACCACTCGGGCGTCACCGGCTTCGGGAACGGCAGCTCCGCCTCGGCCAGGGTGTTCCGCACCAGACGGTGGAAGTTCCCGGCGATCACGTTCGGGTTGCCGTCGAACTCCGCCGCCAATGCGTCGCCCAACGGACGGTTGAAACACACGAAGAGCACTCGGGCGTCTTCGCCGAGGTCGGCCAGGCGCCGCACCCGCTCGGTGGCCAGCACCGTCTTGCCCGTGCCGGCGCCGCCGGTGATCAACGCCTGACGGTTTTCGCCCAGCCCGTCGAGCACCTCGTACTGCTCCTCGGTCAGCTCGATGATCGCCCGGCTCGCATCGGCGATGTGGTCGGCCAGGAGGCGTCGGACCCGCACCGAGGGCAGCAGCAACCGCCTGATCGAGGCGAGCTGGTCGTGGTCGAGCCGCGTGGGCGGGTCCCAGTGCTTCGCCACCCGTTCGACCGCTCCGGTGATGTCGGACAGGTCATCGGCGTCGATGATGATCTCCCGCGGTCCCTGCGGGCCGAGGTCAGCGTCGACGCGACCGTGGGGAAACGCGACCGCGTGGCCCACCCGGGGGATCCGGTCGAGCCCGTCGACCGACCCGCACAGAAACTCACGTAGCTGGCGTTTGCACGCGGCGGCCTGGTCGAACGGGTTCGTGATCGCCTTTCGCCTGCCGTCCGGGAGCAGCCGCACGAACTCGCCGTCGTCCAGGGCGATCTCGCCACCCTTGGCCTCGATGACCGTGATCCCCAGGGTCGGGTGGAACAGGGCGAAGTCGGTCTCGCCATCACCTTGGCGATCCCGACGCAGGCCCTGCCACTTGATGTTGTGGAACACGTGCCAATCGCCGTCGAGGCCGCGCAGCGCGTCGAGCACACGCCGCTCCGAGTCGTGCTCGGGTTCACGATCCTCCGGATACACCTTTGCCACAGTCACCCCTCACGTGCCGGGGGTGTCGCTCGACACCCCCGGCTTCAGACGCGTGGAACGCTACTGGCCCCCGCGAGGCGGCGCAGGCGCCGTGCCGACCGGAATCGGTCGGTTGCCGAACGCGACCTTAGATGTCACAGGGCCCACGTAGGGTGCGCTGCATGCTGAGAGAGGAAACCACCGAGCTGGTCGACGTGGCGGGCACGATCGCTGCCGCCGTGGACCTGGCACTCGCCAGGGACTTCGCCGCGGCGGAGGCGATGATTGCCACGATCGACCCCGAGGTCTGCAGGGCCGAGAAGACGAAGGCCAAGGCGGCGAGGAAGGACGCCATCGAGGAACACAAGAGGTCCGGAAGTCCCACTGCCGATGCCGAGCAGACCGATGATTCGGAGGCTCCCGCCGGGTCGCGTGCCGAGAACGATTGGGGACGGGCTGAGCCGTACCACCTACGCGACGGCTACCGGTGCCGCTATGCGCACTGCAACCGGCGCACCGTTGACACCCGCGTGGTCCGAACACTCTCCAAGCTGATCCCGGGTGAACTCCCGTATCACTCGTACTGGAACAGCAAGTTCACTCACCCACTGGTTGGGGTCGATACGGCGAGCCTCGACCACGTCGCACCGATTTCCCGAGGCGGACACGACACCCACGAGAACCTCGTCTGCTCGTGTGCCTGCTGCAACTATGCGAAGAGCAACATGACGATCGAGGAGTTGGGCTGGGAAGTGCTGCCGGTCCCCGAGGACGGCGCCGCACACTGGGACGGGCTCGTGTCGAAGTTGCCGAAACTGGAAGCACTCGTCGCCGAGTTCTCAGCGAAAGGCGAACTGCCCGAACCCTCCGCGCCAGCCACGGCCCGTTCGACTGTCCCCGGCACCCCGGTCGCCCCGGGTGACCTCCGCGAAGGTGATTTCGTCTGGTTCGTCCGCTCGGACATCAACAGGCCTTACAGCTATCGGGTCATCGCCGTGGGTCCGGAGCATCTGCAGGTCGTCATGATGTGGCGTGACCAGCCGTCGCAAGGCTGGGCCGAGGGCAATACCGCCTACGACGTCGACCTCGCCGACGGCGACGAGATCCGGCTGCTCAGCCACGACGGCCCACGGGCAGGCGACCCGATCTGAGCCAGGGCCCCGGTCGCCCGGGCACTTCGGGTACCGCCAGTTCCGCATGGCCGGTGGCCGGTCGGCTGCACCCGCGGAGTTATGGTGCTCGGCGTGGACTACTGGGCATCGATCGCCTTCCTCGACACCGACGTGCAGCTCGAAGCGGCGCGCTGCGCCGAGGAGTACGGGTTCGCCGGGGTCGCTCTCCCCGACCACCTGTTCTGGTCGGACGCGCTGGAAGCCACCTATCCCTATACACCGGACGGCAAGCCGATGTGGACCGCCGACATGCATTGGCCCGATCCGTGGGTGCTGATGGCGGCGATGGCCCAGGTC
>DASSYG010000343.1:0-3477 GCA_035703405.1 Acidimicrobiales bacterium
GGAGTAAGACACGCTCTCAGAGATGCTTGCGGAGATCTTCGATGAGACGAGTGGGCCGCTGACCACAGAGGAGTTGGCGGATGCACGAAAGCGATTGTCGAACGCCGAACGCGCCTGACCTGGCGCTCGACTGTTGACGGCCGACTTGGCTGCCGCATACCGGCGCGTGCGAAGCGGGCAGAACGCAGACGTCGTTTAGGGTTCGATCACGGCCCAGCCGCGGCGCTGCAATTCCGCCGCCAGCAGTTCGGATGGCATCTTGGCGATCGAGCGGGCCTGGGTGGCGGCGGTGCGTTCGGCCGCGGTCACCGGCGCACGTGGTGCTCGGGCGGTCGCAGGGCGCTCGGCCCGGCCGGGGCCATCGGTCGTCGGCGCGTCCGCGTGCTCGGCTTCGGCCATGAGCTGTTCGATGAACGCGTCGGCTTCGTCACGGGTGAACTTGCCGTTGCCCTGACGTTGGCTGAACCCCATCGGCCCGCGGGCATCGCGGAAGTCGCTGTGCCCCGCCTCCTGCAGCAACACGAGGAGATCCTGGAGCTGACGATGCGAGGCGGGCGGCCCGCTCTGTTGTCCGAATGCCATGCCCGCAGTCTCGCGCCCGTGTGTGACATCGCCGCGGAGGCGCCGCCGAGACGGCGGCCCGCGGCCTATCGGTAGGCTCCCTGCTGATTCTGCGAACCCGATCGAGACCCGAGTGAACGAACCGGCAGCGAAAGGCATCTACCTCGCGGCGCCCGAAGGCGCCACGGGCAAGTCGATCGTCGCGCTCGGGCTGATCGACCTGCTCGCCCGCCGGGTCGGGACCATCGGCGTGTTCCGCCCGGTGGTGCGATCACCGGACCCGGCCGCGGATCTGTTGGGACAACGTCTGGTCCGCGCACTCGGCGATTCGCCCGCGCACCGGTTGGGCACCGGCGTCACCTACGCCGCAGTGCACCGCGACCCCGACGCCGCGATGGAGTCGATCATCGCCGCCTACCGCGCCCTGCACGACGACTGTGACATGGTCGTGGTGGTCGGCTCGGACTACACCGACGTGGCCGGCCCCACCGAGTTCTCGTTCAACGGCCGGGTCGCCGCCAACCTGGGGACGCCGGTGGTCCTGGTCGTCAGCGGGCATGAACGCACCCCGGACGAGGTCGCGCAAGTGGTCGGCATCGCCACGGCAGAGATCACCGATGCGCACGCCACGACCATCGGCGTCGTCGCGAATCGTTGCGGTCCTGACCTGCTCGACGAGGTGGTCGCGGCGTTGGAACCGACCGGCATGCCGGCGTACGCGTTGCCGGAGGTTCCGATGTTGTCGGCACCTCGACTGGACGAAATCGCCACGGCGCTCGACGCCGAGTTGTGCTTCGGTGACCCCGAGGCGCTGGCCCGCGAAGTGGTGGAGCAGCGGATCTGCGCGATGACCGTCGAACACATCCTCGCCCGCATCAGACCTGAGCAGCTCTGCATCGTCGCCGGCGACCGCTCAGACGTGCTCGTCGCGCTCGTCGCCGCGCATGCCACGCCGGGCATGCCGTCGCTCGCCGGGATCGTGCTCGACGGCGGCTACCGTCCCGGCCCCGAAGTGTCCGCACTGGTGAGCGGCATGGACGAACGCCTCCCGATCCTGCTCACCGACCACGATTCGTTCCAGACCGCGCAGATCGTCGCGGAGACCCGAGGTCAGATGGCGACCGGGACCCAACGCAAGACCGACGTGGCCCTGTCGACCTTCGAGCAACACATCGATGCCGACGCCTTCACCCGCATGCTCGAGGTCTCGCCCTCAGATGTCGTGACGCCGTTGATGTTCGAGTCGATGCTCGTCGATCTCGCCCGCGCCCAGCGGCGCCGGATCGTGCTGCCCGAGGGCACCGACGAACGGATCCTGCGGGCGACCTCGACGCTGCTGGAGCGCCAGGTCGCCGACATCGTCCTGCTCGGTTCCAAGGCGACGATCACCACCAAGGCCGCGGCGCTCGGCCTCGATATCGCCGCCGCCGAGATCATCGACCCGGACCGGTCCGAGCTGCTCGAGCCCTTTGCGGTGGAGTACGCCCGGTTGCGGGCGCACAAGGGCATCGAGGTCGATGTCGCCCGCGACATCGTGCGGGGCGTGTCGTACTTCGGGACGATGATGGTGCAGCTCGGCCACGCTGACGGGATGGTGTCGGGGGCAACCCACTCCACCGCGCACACGATCACTCCGGCGTTCCAGATCATCAAGACCGTCCCCGGTTCGGGGAAGGTCTCCTCGGTGTTCTTCATGTGCCTGGCCGATCGGGTGCTCGTCTACGGCGACTGCGCGGTGATCCCCGACCCGACCGCGGAGGAGCTGGCCGAGATCGCCGTCGCCTCCGCCGACACCGCCGCCCGGTTCGGCGTGGAACCCCGCGTGGCGATGCTGTCGTATTCCACGGGTGAATCGGGCACCGGCGCGGATGTCGACAAGGTCCGCAAGGCCACCGAGTTGGTCACGTCCCGGCGTCCGGACCTGCCCGTGGCGGGACCGATGCAATACGACGCCGCGGTCGACCTGGCCGTGGGTGAGGCCAAGCTGCCCGGCTCACCGGTCGCCGGACGGGCGACGGTGTTCATCTTCCCCGACCTGAACACCGGCAACAACACCTACAAGGCGGTGCAACGCTCCGCGGGAGCGGTCGCGATCGGCCCGGTGCTCCAGGGCCTGCGCAAACCGGTCAACGACCTCTCGCGTGGCGCGACGGTGCGCGACATCATCAACACCGTCGCGATCACCGCCGCCCAGGCGCAAGCACCGGGTGGAACCTGACATGAACGGATGGAAGGAAGACTTCTGCCAGTCAAGGTACACTGTCTGCCATGGCGCTGAACATCAAGTCTCCCGATGCCGACCGCCTCGCTCGAGAAGTTGCTTCACTCACGAATGAGAGCCTGACCCAGGCGGTCATCAAATCGCTCGAGGAACGCCTCGCCCGAGTTCGGTCGAAGGCCGGCACCATGACCACCGCCCAACGATTGCGGCGTCTTGCGGATGAATACGCCGGCTATCCGGTGGCAGACGATCGAAGCGCGGAGGAACTACTGGGCTACGACGAAAACGGATTGCCCACATGACCCTCGCCGGTTCGGCGGCATCGATTTCCCGAGCAGATCTGGTCGTGGACACCTCGGCCCTGGTGGCGATCGTCAGACATGAGGCCGCCTCGGACTGGCTCGTCGAGCAGTTGGACGCCGGCGACGACAGGGTCATGGCCGCTCCGACGTTCGTCGAATTGGGGATGGTGCTGGAGTCGCGGGCGCCCGCGTCGGTCGGGATAGCCCGACGTGCGATTCGGGACGCCGCAATCGAGATCGTGCCATTCGACGACGACCTCGCGGACCGGGCGATGGAAGGTTGGCGACGGTTCGGCAAGGGCCGCCACCCGGCGGCCTTGAACTTCGGGGACTGTCACACCTACGCGCTCGCCGACAAGTTGGGGCTCCCGATCTTGTGCACGGGCGACGACT
>DASSYG010000346.1:0-2500 GCA_035703405.1 Acidimicrobiales bacterium
AAGGTCGGGTCTGCGTCTCGGTGGCACCTGTCGACCCAGGTACCGGCCACCCTGTCGGATCCCCGCAAACCGTCGCTGACGCTGCATGCCGAGGATCCGATCGATGCGATCGCGGCCCGCCTCCGAGCCGAAGCGCCCTCGATCCTGTCCGCGTACCCGTCGGTGCTGCGCCGTCTGCTGGTCGCCCAACAGGCGGGGCAACTCGACATCGCACCGACGCAGGTGTTCGCCTCGGGCGAGTTCCTCGGTGATGCCACCCGCGCGCTGGCGCGTGACGTGTGGGGAGTGGAGATCTTCGATCAGTACGTGGCGACCGAGGTCGGCTTCGTCGCCGTGCAGTGCCCGAGCCACGACGGCTACCACATCCTGGATGACCACGTGCTCGTCGAGGTCGTCGACGATCGGGGTAGGCCGTGCGATGCCGAGATGACCGGCGACGTGCTCGTCACGGCATTGCACGCCCGGACGTTGCCGCTGATCCGCTACCGCATCGGCGACCGGGCGGCCATGGCCGACGGGCCGTGCGCGTGCGGGCACACCGGTCCACGTCTCGCCTCGATCGATGGTGCCGAACGCGAGGTCCTCACGTTCTGGGGCCGGGCGGGCTCACACTCCGGGGGCACTGGGCACGTCGAGGTTCACCCGGTCGCGATCACGGCAATCGTCGATCGCCTGCCGGTGGGGTCCTGGATCGTCCACCATGGCCCCGACGCGCTGCGACTCGAGGTCACCAGCCCTGCCGACGATTTCGACGCGTCAGCGGTGCGGGGGCAATTGGCCGATGCGCTCGCCCGTGCGGGCGCCCACCGAGACGTCGACGTCAGCGTCGAGAAGGTCGCGACGATCGAGGCCGGACCCGGCGGAAAGGCCGCCCGCTTTCACCGAGTGGAGGAATCGGCCTGAGGGGGAATGGCGACCGCGTCTTGCACGGCTTTCCCCTTCGGCCCAGGGTCGACCGAGCAATGACGCTGATTCCTCTGACGCTCAGCCGGCGAACACGCCCGGTTCCGCCGCCGGGGCGAGCGCCTCGACCGCGTCGACTTCGACGAGTTTGCCGGTGGGCTTGCCAGCTCGGGGCGTCGATCGGAGGAACGTCGCGGCGACCACCGCGACCGAGGCGAGCACCGCTCCGATGAGAAATGCGGCGTTCATGTCGGCCGGATCGCCGGTTCCCCCGTAGGTCGACACCATCACGGTGATCCCCAGCCCCGACCCCAACTGCCACGCCATGCGTTGCGACGCGGCCGCTACACCGAGGTCCTTCTCCTCCACCGAATTCGCGACCGACACCGACATGATCGGTTCGGTGCCGCCATTGCCCATGCCCTGCAGGACCAGTCCGATCAGCACCACCGCGATCGAATCGGCCACGGTCCCGAAACCCAGCACGAGCATCGCCACGGCCACCAGTGCCGTGCCCACGATCCCCACCGGGCGCTCCCCGATCCGGCTGCCGAGATGTCCGGCGATCGGGGACGACGCGCTGAACACCGCGGTGCGGGCCAACAGGAGCAACGACACTGCCCAGAGCGCGTAGCCGAAGATGTCCTGCAGCATCAGCGGCGCCACCGCGAACGCGCCCATGTACGCGGCGCCGGCGAACGCGGAGCCGATCAGCCCGCCGGTGAAGTTGCGTCGCCGGAAGAACGACAGGGGCAGCAGCGGATAGGTGGCGCGACGTTCCACGACCACGAACGACGCAAAGCCCGCCATGCCGATCACACCGGCGATCCCGACCTGCGGGGTCAGGCCCGCGTCGGGCGCCTGGTTCAACGCGAACATGACCCCACCGGCACCCACCGCCAGCGCGAACGCGCCGGGAATGTCGAACCCGACGTCGGTGCGGCGCGGGGTCTCCCGCAGCACCAGATAGGCGAAGAGCACCGCCAGCCCGGCCACGACCGACTGGATGACGAACACCGGTCGCCACCCCCACGCGTCGACCATCGGACCACCGGCGACGAGCCCCACCGCAGGCGCCCCGGCGGCCACCAGCGCCCACCAACCCAGAGCCTTGACCCGTTCGGCGACGGGGGTGACCCCCATGATCAGCGCCATCGAGGCGGGCATCGTCGCCGCGCCGATGACGGTGGCACCGGTGCGCAGCCCGATCAACGAGAACGGATCCCAGGCGAGGGCGGTGCCCGCAGTCACCACCGTGGCGACCCCGAACCCCCAAAGGAAGATGCGGCGGTGACCGTACAGGTCGCCGAGTTTGCCGAGCACCGGTAACGCCACCGCGGAGCCGATCATCGGCGCGGAGATCACCCACGCCATCGTGTTCACCGACGTGTCGAAATCATCCGCGATGGGACCCAGGGCGACGGTGAGGATCGTGACGGGAAAGCTCGTCGCGAACATCCCCACCAGTGCGGCCCACAGCACCCAACGGGGGTAGTCGTCGCGTCTGTCCAGGCGCGTCTGGACACGCTTGCGCAGGGGTGCAAAACCGGACACGTCGATCCACGCTACGGCGCCGATCCCGACTTGACCCAACGGT
>DASSYG010000413.1:0-7406 GCA_035703405.1 Acidimicrobiales bacterium
ACCGGTCGCACTCGATGCGATGAGGGTGGAGTACGCGCTGTCCCACAGCAGGCGCGGGGTGTCGTCGCGATCGTCGCCGGCGACCAGGTCCGACACGTAGGTCGGCCGAAACGGGGCCGGCGCGTAGGTGCCACCGAGTCCGGTCAGCTCGAAATCGGCCTGGATCCGGGTACTCGGAGCGATCGACGTCGAGGCGGTGAGGAAATGATCCGCCTCGGGCACCCGCGAATTGGGCGGCGACCACTGCTCGCCGTCGAAGGTGTCCAGGGCCATCAGTCGCCAGTATTCGGGTCGGGAGGAGGTGACTTCGAACAGTTCGTTGTCGGATTGCTCGACCAGTCTCGATCGGATGTCGACGAGCGGACTCACCACCGTGACCGTGTTGGAGTCCCGCAGACCCACGAGCCCGTCGGGCGACAGTGCGGGAACGGTCGCTGCCGCGCCGAGACCAACCACGAGCGCGACCGTGGCCATGAGCGATCCACGCACGATCGGCCGCCAGGCGCCGGGAGTCCGGTGCTCCCGACTGGTTCTGGGGCCGAAGAGGTGACGGTAGACGAGCAGGTGCAGGGCGATCGCGCCCCCATACAGCGCAGCGGACACCCACCGGTGGTCGGATCCGGCGAGCGCGGTGACAACCACGAACACCGTGGCCGAGGGCACGAGCGCTTCGATCGGTGCCGAATAGTTGAAGCTCAGTCGATCCGAGCTCCACGCCACGACCCACAGGGTGACCGCGGCAGCGAACACGAGGCCGGCGCCGGGGGAGACCGGCGCGGATGCGGTCCGCAGTGTCTCCACCGACGCATCGAGACCGTGGCCGATGACCTCGAAGGAGAACGGCGTCGGGATTCCGAAGGTCACCACTGCCCAATGCGTGAGATCGACGGTCACCAAGATGCCGGTCACCACCATGATCAACGTCGGCCATCCCGGCCGGAGTCGCCGCGTCGAAGCCGCGAGCACATGAGCCACCGCGCCGGTGACGAGGAGCGGCACCAGGAACGAAGGCGAGTCGAAAACCCGGACGAACCCCACGGTGACGGCGAACGTCACCAAGGCCAGGGTGCCGGCCGACAACCACGCCGTCGTCGGGGCATCGTCGGATCCGGTCACGGCAGGGTCGCCTCGGCGGGGATCCGCCGTCGGGGGCCGCCGGGGCCGATACGGCGATTCCACACCGCGGCGAAGTCGTCCTCCGCGCCGACCCGGACGACCATGGGCCCGTCGGGGTCGCTGCGGTGCGTCGGCCCGTCACTCGGCTCGAACAACACGGTGAGTGCCCCGGCCACGGCGGCACCCATCGCCGCCCGGAGGGTGGCCGATCCGTTCGGCGTCGTGAGCACGATGACCGGGTCGGGGCCCCGCACGGGAACGTCGACGTCATCGCGACTCTGCTCTACCACGGCGAGCATGCCCAGCACCAGGTCGACATGATGGTGCCCCGACCCTCGGGCCGAATCGAAGCCGGCCGTCGTGCACAACCGGGTCGGCTGGGACGCCCTGCCCGCGCCCACCAGAATGCTGGCCGCAGCAGAGACGGCGCTCTCGAAGCTCGTGGTGTCGTGCACGCCGGCTCGGACGTCGAGGACGACGGTGCAGCCTGGGCGCATCGGTTCGGCATCGCGGCGAACGACCAGCTCGTCACGACGGGCACTGGTGCGCCAATGAACCTTGCGGAGATCATCGCCGCGGGTGTATTCGCGGAGCGATGCGAACTCGGTGCCGAGGGAGTCCGACGGTGGTGCCGTCACATGGGACTCGGCCTCGATCCGGAACTGTGGCGGCAGGATCTGGGCGATTCGGGGCAACACCGTGATCCGCGTCGCCGCCGGGCCGGGCAGCGCGCGGCGCGCGAGCCCGAACGGATCGGTCAGCTCGATGCGGACCTTGCCCACCACGGCGATCCCTCGGCGGGGTATGCGCAGCCCGAAACTCGACGTGTCGGTCTCACCCGCAGCGAGCGGAGGGACCGTGTGGCGTGCGGTCGACGTGCGGCCGTCGGGATAGGTGACGGGATGGACGAGACGGACCTGCCGGCTGTGCCCGGCGCCCGTGTGGGTCACGGTGCTCTGCACGGTGACCGTGTGATCGACGACCGTGCGGGTCGCACCCAGGGTCCGGTTGCAACCGAGCGAAGGGTGTTGGAGACGGACCGAGACGGTCGCCACGAGCACCAGCAGGATGGTCGCGATGCCGAGTCCGGTGACCTCGGCGAGGCCGAGAACCAGACCGAGCACCACGGTGAGCACCCCGACGACGCCGACGGCGAACCCTGTCGCCGTCACCGGCACCGGTGGGCCCGGGTCGCCCTCAGACCGGTCGCGCACCGGTCGGCACCGGTCGCCGTTGCACGATCTCCGCGAGGACGCCGTCGGTGGTCGCCCCCTGGATACGTGCGTCCGGGGTGAGGATCAGGCGATGAGCGACGACCGGGAGGAGCACGTCGCGGATGTCGTCGGGGATCACGTAGTCGCGTCCACGAACCGCCGCGTGGGCTCGGGCCACGTGTTGCAGGGTGAGCGTGGCCCTCGGGGACATGCCGACCGCCACCGCTGGGTGTTCCCGGGTCGCACGCGCCAGATCGACCAGGTAGCCGCGCAACGCTCCGGCCACGGCCACTCGGTCGATCACCGCGGACATCCGGCCCAGCAGTTCCGGGGTCACCACCGGAGCGAGCGAGTCGACGCGGGCGATGCCCGGATCCCGTTCGAGCAACTCCACCTCGTCCCGGGCATCCGGATACCCGATGGACAGACGCATGCAGAACCGGTCGAGCTGGCTCTCGGGGAGGGGATAGGTGCCTTCGTGTTCCACGGGATTCTCGGTGGCCAACACCATGAAGGGGCGGGGGAGCTGATGGGTGGTCCCGTCAACGGTGACCTGGCCTTCCGCCATCGCCTCGAGCAGCGCAGACTGGGTCTTGGGCGATGCCCGGTTCACCTCGTCGGCGACGACCACGTTCGCGAAGACCGGTCCGGGGCGGAAGCTGAACTCCGAGGTGTTGCGGTCCCACACGTCGACGCCGACCACGTCGGAGGGAAGAAGGTCGGGGGTGAACTGGATCCGTCCGAAAGAGCCGCCGATCGAGCGGGCGAGTCCCTTGGCAAGGGTGGTCTTGCCCACACCGGGCACGTCTTCGATGAGCAGGTGACCGCGGGCGAGAAGGCACACGAGCGAGCGTTCGATCACCGCACGTTTGCCGACGATCACCTGTTCGACATTGTCGGCGAGTGCGCTGGTGTACTCGGCGAAGCCGGTAGGCGCCTCGACCGGTTCGGTCTCGATCGGGGTTGTGGTCAAAGTGTCCTCCTCGATGGACGTGAGCATACCGGTGGTCGCAGCGACCGATGGGGCGACGGGTAGCCTGACGGTGTGTGGAATCGTTCGTGGTTGTTCGACGCGGTGCGGGCAGTGGCGAGCCATCCGACGCTCTGGCCGACGGCTTTCGTACAACTGGTGCGTCTCGCCGCGCCCGGTTGGTGGCGTCGGCGACCTTTTCTGCCGCTTCCGTCGCGCGGGTATCTCCACCTCCGGATCACGACCATGTACGGCGGGGACGGATCTGCACCGATTGCGGCGGGTGATCTGGTGACCTGGTTGCGCTGGTGCCGCGCCGACGCGCGTCGATGACGCCGCGGCCGCCCGAATCCGGTTTGAACGGCACCGCAGTCGACGCGTCGACGCCGCCGCTGACGGTCCGACTGCATCGGGTCCGTCTCGACGGCGCCCGTCACGGCGACGGCGCCACCCTGCGGTCGGCCCGCGAGGTCATCGTCGATCGAGAGGTGATCATCGTCGAGGTCGTCGACGCCGACGGACACATCGGATGGGGAGAGTGCTCCGCCCTGCCGACGCCTGGCTACACCCCGGAGTACCTCGGCGGTTGCTGGTCGTTGCTCCGCGACATCCTGGTGCCCGAGGTGGTCGCCGATCCGATCGAAGCCTTGGCGTACCTGACGGCATTTCCGGGTCACCCCATGGCCCGGAGCGCGTTGATCGGAGCCTTGATCGATCTGGATCTCCGGGCGGGCGGTCGGTCTCTGGCGACGGCGCTCGCCGATGGCGGCGCTCCTGCACCACAGGTGCGATCGACTGCGGTCGTCGGCATGCACGACGACCCGGCCGACCTCGAAGCAGCGGTGGAACGGGCGCTCGCCGCCGGCCACCAGAGCGTCAAACTCAAGATCGATCCGCTCCACGACGTCGTCGCAGTGCAGACCGTACGGCGCCAGTGGCCCGATCTCCCGCTCGCCGTCGACGCGAACGCCTCCTACGGCGACGCCGACGAAGCGGTCGCCGCACTGGCGCGGATCGAAGCCGTCGCCGGTTCGCTCGCCTATGTCGAACAGCCCCTCGCGGCCGACGACCTCGTCGGGGCGACGGTCGTCGCTCGCCGCACGTCGACGCCGG
This sequence comes from Acidimicrobiales bacterium, assembly GCA_035703405.1. GTDB lineage: Bacteria > Actinomycetota > Acidimicrobiia > Acidimicrobiales > Iamiaceae > JAFDWI01. Next base: position 4,414 of record DASSYG010000413.1, read on the forward strand.
TCGCCCTCGATGAGTCGGTCACCTCACTCGGAGAGGCGGTGACCGCGATCTCGCTCGGTGCCGTCGGGATCCTCAACTGCAAACCAGCTCGGGTGGGCGGCCCGCTGGCGGCGATCGCGATCGCACGGGTCATGGTCGAGGAGGGCGTCGGCGTGTTCTGTGGTGGCATGGTCGAGTCGGGGATCGGGCGGGCCGCGGCGCTGGCCTTCGCCGCCCAGGACGTGTGCACCCTCCCGACGGACCTGGGCCCCTCCGAGCGCTACCACCGTGAGGACCTGACCCGACCCTTCGTCCTGTCCGAAGGGGCGATCGCCGTCCCTACCGGGCCCGGCATCGGCGTGGCGCCCGACGCCGACGTGCTCGCGGCCCACACGATCGCCAGGTGGCAGTTCCGGTGACCGGCAAGTTCCCGTGACCGGACGGCCCCCGGGCACCTTCGAGTCCCGCTCGGTGCGCACCACGGTCGCCGACGCCCATGGTGCCCCGTTCCCGGAGCTGGTCCGGCGAGAGGTCTGGTTCATCGAGCCCACCGATGCGGCGCTGGTCCTGGGCAGTGCCCAACGACTTTCCACGGTCGACCTCGGCGAGGTGGCGCGGCGGGGGCTGCGGGTGGTGCGGCGACGCAGTGGAGGGGGAGCGGTGGTCGTCGAACCGGGCTCGTCGACCTGGTTCGACGTCTGGTTGCCCGGGGACGATCCGCTCTTCGAACACGACGTCAGTCTTTCGGCCCACTGGCTCGGCCAGGTCATGGTCGAAGCGCTCGACCGGGTCGGCGTCGCCGCACAGCGGGTGACCACCGACCCGGCCGGCGGATCCGCCGAACGGTCCCGATGGGCGCCGCTGGTGTGCTTCGCCGGCGCGTCCGGCGGGGAGGTGCTGCTGGACGGACGCAAGGCGGTGGGAATCTCCCAGCGCAGGACCCGTGCCGGGGCACGGTTCCAGGTGAACGTCCTCCATCACTTCGATGCGGAGGCCACCGCGTCGTTGTTTGCGCTCGACCCGGCGGATCGCCAAGATCTCGCCGACCACCTGGATCGAAGCGTCGCCGCGGTGCCCGTGGAACGGTCCGCGGTACAAGAAGCCATCGGCGAGGTGCTCTCGACGCGCTGAGAGCGGCCGCGGGGAGACCAGAGGGAGCTGCTGGGCGGGCGAACGGGGTGGGACGGCGCCCCAGGGGAGAGAAGTGCTTGCTATCGGGGGACAAAACGCAATAGGGTGGGACTCCATGGGAGCCAGTGGGCAGTCGACCCTCACCGAGCCGCAGCGGACGGTCGAACGCGTCGAACTCGTCGGCGAGCTCCCCCGGTCGTTGGATGATCGTGGCCGTCTGTCGATGCCGACGACTTTCCGTCCGGCCTTCGAAGGGGGCGCCGTCGTCATGCGCTGGCCCGGCCCGTGCGTCGCGATCATGCCCGTGGACGAGTACCGGGAGATCGAGGCGAACATGCGGGCCAAGCAGCGCGACGAACTCGCCGATGCCCGGGCCAGGGAAGCGCTGAACGCGCTCGCAAACCACCTGCATCTCGACGCGTCGGGTCGAGTGTTCATCGCCGAGGAACTCCGCTCGTTCGCCGGGTTCGGGCGGGAACTCACGGTGGTCGGCCAGCGCACGCGTCTCGAGTTGTGGGCTCGAGCCACCCACGAAGAAGGCGCCGAAGAACGCTGGCAGGCGTTGGTCGCGCACATCTCAGCGGAGGCGTTGTGAGCCGTGGGAATTGCGACCCGGCCTTTCGAACGGAGCGGATCGGTCATGGCTGACCCGAGTCCCTTCGCGCACCGACCCGTGCTGGTCGACGAGGTCGTCGAAGTGTTCGCGGACGTCGGTAACGGGGTCGTCGTCGACGCGACCCTCGGCGGCGGAGGACACGCCGCGGCGCTCGCCGCGTCCCAGCCCGGGCGGACGATCATCGGAATCGACCGTGACCCGGCGGCGCTCGAGGCGGCGGCGGCGCGGTTCGCCGCCGATCCGGAGCTGTCCGGGCGTCTGTCGACGTGGCGTGGGCGCTTCGACGAGGTCCTCGCCGACCTCGGTGTCGACGAACCGGTCCTCGGGGTGCTCTTGGACCTCGGGGTCTCCTCGCCCCAACTCGACCGCACCGAACGCGGCTTCAGCTATCGCGTGGACGCGCCGCTCGACATGCGGATGGATCCCGACGCGCCCCGATCGGCGGCCGACATCCTGGCCGACACCGATGAGGCCGACCTGGCACGCATCCTCTGGAACTTCGGTGACGAGCGCTTCGCGCGCCGGATCGCCCGAGGCATCGTGGCAGCCCGACCCGTCACCACGACCGGCCAACTCGTCGACATCGTGCGAGCCGCGATTCCCGCTCCGGCGCGCCGTCGCGGGGGACACCCGGCGAAGCGCACCTTCCAGGCCCTGCGGATCGCCGTCAACGACGAACTGGACGCGCTCGAGACCGGTCTGGAGGCGGCGCTCGCCGCGACCTCTCCGGGTGGACGGGTCGCCGCGATCAGCTACCACTCGGGCGAGGACCGAATCGTGAAGAGGGCGTTTCGCAACGCTGTCAGCGGTGGGTGTGTGTGCCCTCCCGGACTGCCGTGTGTCTGTGGTGCAGAGCCATCGGCGCGCAACAGGACCCGGGGGGGCATCACCCCGACCCCGAGCGAGATCGAAGCGAACCCACGAGCGGCGAGTGCCCGCCTGCGGGCCGTCGAGGTGATCGCATGAGCATGGTCGCCCCACCCCGCCCCGAACGCTCGACGCGCCGTGACCGCGAAGAAGCCGAGGCCCGGCACCTGCGGGTCGTCCCCGCGCCTCGCCGGAGCGTCCGGCGCGTGGGTCTGCTTCTCGGATTCATCGCCGTGTTCGTGATCCTGTTCGGCACCGTGACCTTCCACGTCCGTCTCGCCACGGGTCAGCAGCGGATCGAACGACTCGACCGCCAGGCCGAAGCCGCGCAGGCCAGATACGACCGACTCCGACTCGACGTCGACCGCCTGTCGGCGCCGGACCGGATCGTCGCGCGGGC
>DASSYG010000431.1:0-3255 GCA_035703405.1 Acidimicrobiales bacterium
CCCCAACGTTCCCGTCGCTCCTCGAGCATCTCGACGATTTGATCGACCGTCCCCACGAGTTGGAAGGGCGACTGCTTCGCTTGTTCGGGGGTGATGCCGAACGCTTCGCCGAACAGCTCCGCGACCGGTTGCACGTCGTCAGTCACCATCGCCAGGTGCTGGCGGACCTGCAGAACCGGTGGCGTCTCCCGGCCTTCCGCTGCAGCGCGGATCCAGGCCATCTTCTCATCGGCGCGCTCCGCGGTCGCGTCCGGACCCACCGAAGCGTCGACGTGCCCGCCGGCGAGGTTCACGTTCACCGCGACGATATCGGCCCGCTTCGCAGCGAGTGACAACATGCGCTTACCGCCGCCGCCCAGCAGCAACGTGGGCCGCGGCCGCTGCACCGGCTCGGGCGCACCGACGATCCCGTGCACCTGGTAGTGCGTGCCGTCATGGTCGACCGGTTCACCCGAGAACCACGCGTCGAACACGTCGAGCGCCTCGGTCAACCGATCGATCCGCACACCGGGACGGTCCATGGCGATGCCCGCCTGGCGGTAGTCGTCTACGGCCCAGCCCGCACCGAGACCGAAGATGACCCGCCCCTCCGACAGCTGATCGAGCGAGGCGATCTCCTTGGCGAGCACCACCGGATGGCGGTAGTCGTTCGCCAGCACCAGCGTCCCGACCCGCATCGTCGTGGTCGCCTGCGCCGCCGCGGCCAACGTGGTCAGCGGGCCGACCTGGGTGTCGAGGTGATCGGCGATCGTGAGCGCGTAGTAGCCGAGATCCTCGGCACGTCGTGCGACGTCAACCACGTCGGCGACGGTGCGGCATTTCGATGCCTGGAGCGTGAACCGGAACGGTGCAGCGGCCATCGTCCGATCCTATGGGCAGATGGTCGCTCCACGTGTCCGGCACTTCCGCGGATCCCGTCAGGTGCTAGCTGAAAGCAGCGCGAAACCGGGGCCTCTGCGCCGGAAATGTCCCGAAGTCGTCATGGTCGTCGGCGGCCGCCGGCCAGAGATGGAATACGGACCAGAGCGTTGGCCACGGAGCGTGCCGCACCCCGTTCGATTCGTGCGCATCGGGGCGTATTTCACCCCAGTTCGGATGGGGGCGGGTTTATTCGGCGGCTTCGGCGAGGGCCTCGGCCAGGGCCGGGTGCACCAGCACCGTCTCCTCCAGGTCGGTCACCAGCAACCCGGCGGTCACCGCCAGGGCGATCACCGAGATCAACTCGGCCGCGTGCTGGCCGACGATCGAACCACCGAGCACCACGCCGGTCGCCGGGTCGGACACGATCTTGACGAACCCGCGTGGGTCGTCGTTGATCAGCGCCTTCGCCGAAGCCGAGAAGGGCACCTTGGTGACCCGCACCTTGCGGCCCTCGGCGAACGCGTCGGCCTCGGCGAGGCCCACGTCCGCGATCTCGGGTTCGGTGAAGATCGCCGACGCGGCCTTGTCGTAGTCGAGGTGGCGATGCGGGCCGGTGTGCAGACCCATGGCGTGTTCCGCGATCTTGCGACCCTGCATCGCCGCGACCGACGACAGCGGCAGCTTGCCAGACAGGTCACCCGCCGCGTAGATGTGCGCGACGGTCGAGCGACAGTTGTGGTCGACCACCACGTAGCCGTGGTCGGTCTCCACCCCGACGTCGGCGAGACCCAGCTCGTCGGAGTTCGGGATCGACCCGATGGCCAGCAACACATGAGACCCGGCCGCCCGCCGGCCGTCATTGCAGACCACGACGACCTCGTCATCGGTGACCTCGATCTCCTGCGCCCGGGCACCTTTGAAGAGCTGCACGCCACGTGCCAGAAAATCGTGCTCCAGCGCGGCGGCGACCTCGGGATCCTTCTGGGGCAGCACCTGTTGGCGGGACACGATCAGGGTCACGTCCGATCCGAACGAGCGGAACATGTGGACGAACTCCACACCGGTCACCCCAGAACCGACCACCACGAGGTGATCGGGGATTCTCGGCGGCGGGTAGGCGTCACGCGTCGTGAGCACCCGTTGACCATCCACGGGCGCCCAGTCCGGGATGCGGGGACGGCTCCCCGTCGCCAGCACGATCACATCGGCCGGTAACACTTCGGTGCCGCCGCCGGTGTGGGACACCTGCACCTCGTGCGGCCCCACCACGCACGCCGTGCCGGTGAGCAGTTGCACGCCCTGGCTCTCGAGCAACTCGGTGACCGACGTGGTGAGTCGATGCTGGATGCCTCTGATCCGGGTCGCCAACGCGTCGCGGTCGAGCTCGGGTGACACCGAGCGCATCCCCATGCCGGCCGCTCCGGCCATGTCGGCCATTGCGCCGCCGGTGGCGATCATCGCCTTGGACGGGATGCAGTCCCACAGATGTGCGGCGCCTCCCACGACATCGCGTTCGATGAGGGTCACGTCGGCGCCGAGCCGGGCCGCCGTCGTGGCAGCCTGATTCCCGGCAGGGCCACCACCGATGATCACCACGCGAGTCGCCATGGGCGCCACGCTACCCGGGCTCGATCCGACGGCCGGAGCCGAACCCGTGCCCGGCCCCGCCCCGCCCCGCGCCTTCACGTGAACTTCGGTAGATGTTGCGCTCTGCGCACGGAATCTCCCGAAGTTCGGCCGCGGAGGCGGGCGAGGGTCGACAAAGCGTGAGGAAACGGGTACGCGGGCGTGGGTCTGGGGGCCGCGGTCAGGATGAGTGTGACCCATGACCGAGCCGACCCGTAGCATCGGCCCCGTGGAACAAGACCATCTCGACGAGTGGCGGGCCGCGGCATCCAAGGACCTCAAAGGGGCCGACCCCGACAGCCTGAACCAGACCCTTCCCGAGGGCATCGACATCAAGCCGCTGTACACCGCGGCCGACCTCGAGGGCATCGACGCCGACACGCTGCCCGGTTTCGCGCCCTACACCCGTGGCCCCCGGGCGACGATGTACGCGAACCGTCCCTGGACGATCCGCCAGTACGCCGGGTTCTCCACCGCCGAAGAATCCAACGCCTTCTACCGCCGCAACCTCGCTGCGGGGCAGAAGGGCCTGTCGGTCGCGTTCGACCTGGCAACCCATCGCGGGTATGACTCCGATCACCCCCGGGTCGTCGGCGACGTCGGCAAGGCCGGTGTGGCGATCGACTCGGTCGAGGACATGAAGATCCTCTTCGACGGCATCCCGCTCGAGAAGATGTCGGTGTCGATGACGATGAACGGCGCAGTGCTGCCCGTGCTGGCGTGTTTCCTCGTCGCGGGTGAGGAACAGGGCGTCGACCTCGCGGATCT
>DASSYG010000038.1:0-2406 GCA_035703405.1 Acidimicrobiales bacterium
CGTCGTCCCGGCACCGAGTGGGGGAGGTCGTCGTGGCTGAGGTGATCGACTGGGCGACCGCCGAGTCGGTTGCGGTGCGTTCGGTGGGACGTGAGCCGTTTTCGAGGTCGTACCACTACGCGTCGTTGCAGCCCGATTTCACGCGGTTCGCGGAGTTGGCCGAGGCGGCGGTGTCCGCCGAGACCGGGTTGGTGAGCGCAGCGGGACCGGCCCGTGCCCGGGTCACCGACCGCGAAGGCTGGGTGCGGGCCAACGTGGCATCGTTCCGGCGTCTGCTCCGTCCGCTGACGGACCGTCTGGGCGAGCACATGGCCGCGGGGCCGGCGGCGCCGTTCGCGCGTCGTATGGCCGGCGCCGAGTTGGGCATGTTCCTCGGTTGGATGTCGCGTCGGGTGCTGGGCCAGTACGACCTGTTGGTCATCGAGGACGAGGACCCCGAGGATCAGGACATCGTCTACTTCGTCGGGCCCAACGTGTTGGGGCTGGAACGTCGTTTCGGGTTTCCGCCCGATGAGTTCCGGCTCTGGCTGGCGCTGCACGAGTTGACCCACCGGGCGCAGTTCACCGGAGTGCCGTGGCTGCGTGAACACTTCCTCGGTCTGGTCTCCACGACGTTCTCGGCGCTCGACCCCGATCCGGCTCGTGTGTTGAAGGGACTGAACCTGGCGGTCGACGAGTTCCGCAAGGGCCGCAACCCGCTCGACGACGGCGGCCTGGCGGTGCTGTTCGCGTCGCCCGAGCAGCGGGTGGCGCTCGATCATCTGAGCGGCATGATGAGCCTGCTCGAAGGTCACGGCGACGTCACGATGAACCGGGCGGGCGCCGCGGAGATCCCGAACGGTGAGCGGTTCCATCGGATCCTGCACGCCCGCCGCGCCCAGGTGAATCCGGTGATGAAGCTGATCCAGAAGCTGATCGGTCTCGACGCGAAGATGAAGCAGTACCAGGCTGGTGAGGACTTCATCGAAGCGGTCGAGGAGGTCGGCGGCACCGCCGTGCTCGACCTGGCGTTCGCCGCGCCTCAGAACCTGCCGACCTTGGCCGAGATCCGTGATCCAGAAGTCTGGTTGCAGCGCATGGATCTTCCCCGGGTCGCGGCGCTCAGCGTCTGAGCACGCCGGCGCGACGACTCGACCGTGACACCGATCGACGACCTGCTCGGTCGCTGCGACTTTCCGTCGGCGGGCACCCGGGTCGACGTGGGGGTGTCGGGCGGGGCCGATTCCGCGGCACTGTTGGTGTTGGCGGTGGCGGCCGGATGTGTGGCCACAGCCGTTCATGTCGACCATGGCCTGCGCGCGGCGTCGGCCGATGAAGCCGACCGGGTCGCGGCGCTCGCGGCTCGCTACGGGGCCGGGTTCACTTCGTTGCATGTCGACGTCGTCGACGGTCCGAATCTCGAGGCCCGGGCCCGTGAGGCTCGCTACGAGGCGCTCGGCACGGCCACGCTCGTCGGCCACACCCTCGACGATCGGGCCGAAACGATCCTGCTGCATCTGCTGCGCGGCACGGGCGCCGCAGGGTTCTCGGCCTTGGCTCCCCCCGACCAGCGTCGTCCGTTGCTGCGGTTGCGCCGTGCCGAGACCGTCGCGTTGTGCGCCGCGGAGGGCATCGACGTCGTCGAGGACCCGTCGAATGCCGACTCACGCTTCACTCGTAATCGGGTCCGCCACGAGGTGCTGCCGTTGCTCGACGCGATCTCGGGACGCGACACCGCGCTCCTGCTGGCTCGCACCGCCGATCTGATCGCCGCCGACGATCATCTGCTCGAAGACCTCGCGGGGGTGTTGGAGCCGACCGATGCCGTCGCCGTCGCCGTGGCACCGGTGCCGCTGGCGACCCGCAGCCTGCGTCGCTGGCTCGCATCGGCCCACGGCGGATTCGCTCCCGATGCGGCCGAGATCGCGCGGGTACTCGACGTCGCCCGTGGCGTCGCGACGGCGACCGAACTGGCCGGTGGAGCACGGGTGGCCCGCACGAACCAGCGGCTGCGCATCGAGCCCGGTACGCGTGGACCGCCGTCGACGCCGCCGCCGGGTCCTTGACGTGGCAACATGACCCGTGCATGACCATCCTTGACCCCGATGCACCGAACCGATCGGTGGAGGCGAACGTGACGCGTCGAACGGCGCCGATGGACGGAACAATCGGTGAGACGGTGGTGACCGCCGAGCAACTGGCCAAGCGGGTGCGCGAGCTGGGCGCCCAGATCACCGCTGACTACACCGACGTGCTCGACGGTCGGCCGTTGGTGTTGGTCGGCGTATTGAAAGGCGCGTTCGTGTTTCTGGCCGATCTGGTCCGGGCGATCGACATCGACACCGAGATCGACTTCATGGCGGTGTCGTCCTATGGCAGTGCGACCCGCACCAGCGGGGTGGTGCGCATCGTGAAGGATCTCGACGC
>DASSYG010000227.1:0-10397 GCA_035703405.1 Acidimicrobiales bacterium
CGCGGCGCGCAGTCGGTCGGCGAGTCCGTCGACCAGTGGCGCCTCGGGACCGATCACGTACAGGTCGGCCTCGATCTGGCCCACCGGAGTGTCGGTGACCGTGATCGCCCCGGACCCGTCCAGGCCGGTGGCACGCCGCATCGCGGCGTTGCCGGGTGTGACGATCACGTCGGCGTCACGGGCGAGCACCGAGGCGAGCGCGTGTTCCCGACCGCCCGAGCCGACCACACAGACCTTCACGAGACGACGCTCCCGGGGTGGCACCGATCCTGTGGCGTTGCCGGCACGTTCCTCACGCAGCTTCGCGGCGGAGCACGTAGTGGTCACGGCCCGGTCCGGTCCCCACGATCGACACCGGCACCCCGATCTGCGCTTCGAGGAACGCCAGGTAGTCCGACGCGGCCGCCGGCAGATCGCTCGCCTCGGTGATGTTCGACAGGTCGGTGTGCCAGCCCGGAAGCGTCTCGTACACCGGCTTGGCGTGGTGCAGTACCGACTGGTGGTACGGCAGGTGGGTCACCCGCTCGCCGTCGATCTCGTACGCCACACACACCTTGACCTCGTCGAAGGTGTCGAACAGGTCGAGCTTGGTGATCGCCACCTCGGACAGCGAGTTGAGTCGCACCGCCTGACGCAACATGACCGCGTCGAACCAGCCGGGGCGGCGGCGACGGCCACTGTTGGTGCCGTACTCGTGGCCCTTCTCGACGATGAAGTCACCGATCGCCAGATCGGCGGGGTCGGCTCCGTCGGCTCCGATCCCTCCGATCGCCTCGGCACTGATGGGGAGTTCGGTCGGGAACGGTCCGGTCCCGACCCGAGTCACATACGCCTTGGCGATCCCGATGACCCGGTCGATGTAACGGGGTCCGACGCCGGCTCCGGCGCAGGCGCCGCCCGCCACCGGGTTCGACGAGGTCACGAAAGGGTAGGTGCCGTGGTCGAGGTCGAGGAAGGTGGCTTGCGCGCCTTCGAAGAGCACGTGCTGGCCGGCTTCGAGCGCCTCGTGGACGAGGGTGACCGTGTCGGCGATGTGTGGCGCCAACCGAGGCGCACACTCGCCCAGGTATTCCTCGGCGATCTCGTCCGCGTCGAGCGGCAGCTGGTTGAACACCTTGGCAAGGATGGCGTTCTTCTCTTTCAGCGCCACGTCGAGCTTCGCCCGGAAGATCTTCGGATCCAACAGGTCCTGAACGCGCAAGCCCACCCGGGACGCCTTGTCGGCATACGCCGGGCCGATGCCCCGCTTGGTCGTGCCCAGCTTGGACTTGCCCAGGCGGCGTTCGGTGAGACGGTCGAGTTCCTGGTGGTAGGGCAGGATCAGGTGCGCGTTGCCCGACATGGCGAGCCGGTCACAGCTCACGCCGCGAGCTTCGAGCATGTCCATCTCGGCGAGCAGGACGCGGGGGTCGACGACGACCCCGTTCCCGAGTACAGGAGTGATGTGTCCGTAGAGGACACCGCTGGGCACCAGTTGAAGAGCAAACGTTTCACCGTCGACCACGAGGGTGTGTCCGGCGTTGTGGCCGCCCTGATAGCGGACGACCAACTGCATCTCCTTGGCGACGAGGTCGGTGATCTTGCCTTTGCCTTCGTCGCCCCACTGGGTGCCCACGACAACAGTCGCCGGCACGTCACACTCCTTCGATCAGCCGATTCACAAACGATTCGAGGTTAGTGGCCCGCCTGCCCGCGGACAGCACCCATGTTGGGCAGAGCTTACCCAAATGCCCCGCCCTTTCCGATCTTTGGGTGCCGGTTTGTGCCGTCTGACGGCACAAGCCGGCACCCAAAACGGGAGCAGTGCGGTCAGGCGGGGGCGCGGGCGGGGCGGGGCGGGGCGGGGTCAGGTGGGAGCGGAAGTGGGGGTCATGCCGGGGAGGATGGCGATTTCGTCGGTCCCGGCGTCCACGTCGACGGCCACCGCTGAGCCGTCTCCCAGCGGGCTGCCATCCGCGAACTGGCCTTCGAGCAGGGCCATGGCGAGACGGTCGCCGATCTCGCGTTGGATCACCCGCTTGAGCGGTCGGGCCCCGAAGGCAGGGTCGAAGCCCTCCCGGGCCAGCCACGCGTGCGCGGCCGGGGTCACATCCAAGGTGATCCGACGCTCGGCCAGACGCTCGCGCAGGCCGACCATCTGCACGTCCACGATCCGGGTCAGGTCGTCCTCGGTGAGCTCACGGAAGCGGATGATGTCGTCGACCCGGTTGATGAACTCGGGCTTGAAGAAGTCACGCGGGTCACCGGGCAGGTTCGAGGTCATGATCAACACGACATTCGTGAAGTTCACCGTGCGGCCCTGACCGTCGGTGAGCCGACCATCATCCAGCAACTGCAACAGCACGTTGAACACATCGGGGTGCGCCTTCTCCATCTCATCCAGCAGCACCACCGCGTACGGACGGCGGCGCACCGCTTCGGTGAGCTGGCCACCTTGGTCGTAGCCCACGTACCCGGGAGGCGCGCCGATGAGACGCGACACCGAGTGCTTCTCCATGTACTCACTCATGTCGATACGCACCATGGCGCGTTCGTCGTCGAAGAGGAAGTCCGCGAGCGACCGGGCCAACTCGGTCTTACCAACACCGGTCGGGCCGAGGAACAGGAACGACCCGATGGGCCGATTCGGGTCCGACAGGCCGGCACGAGACCGGCGGATCGCGTTCGCCACCGCGTGCACCGCTTCGTCCTGGCCGATCACGCGCTCGTGCAGCGTGTCTTCGAGGCGCACCAGCTTGGCGACCTCGCCCTCCATCAAACGCGACACCGGAATGCCCGTCCATTTGGCGACGATCTCGGCGATGTCGGACTCATCGACCTCTTCTTTGAGCATCTGGGTGTCGACCTGCAACTCGCCCAGCCGCTCGGTCGCGGCGGCGACCTGGGCTTCGAGTTCGGGGATCTTGCCGTAGCGGATCTCCGCGGCACGCTCCAGGTCGTCCTCGCGTTCGACCTCCGAACGCAGCCCCTCCAGCTCGCCCTTCAGGTCGCGGATCGTGGCGATCGCCTCGGTCTCGTTCTGCCAGTGGGCCCGCATGGCCGTGGCCTGTTCGTTCTTCTCGGCCAACTCGGCGTCGAGCGCCTCTAAGCGGGCCTTGGACGCATCGTCGTCTTCTTTGGCGAGCGCGACCCGTTCGATCTCGAGCTGGCGGATGCGCCGTTCGACCACGTCGATCTCGGTGGGCACCGAGTCGATCTCGATCCGCAGCTTGGAGGCGGCCTCGTCGATCAGGTCGATCGCCTTGTCGGGCAGGAACCGCCCGGTGATGTATCGGTCCGACAGCACCGCCGCGCCCACCAGAGCGGCGTCCTGGATGCGCACCCCGTGGTGCACCTCATAGCGCTCGGCCAGGCCGCGTAGGATCGCGACGGTGTCCTCGACCGTTGGCTGATCGACGAAGACCTGCTGGAAGCGCCGCTCGAGCGCCGCGTCGGCCTCGATCGAGGCACGGAACTCATCGAGCGTGGTTGCCCCGATCAGGCGCAGCTCGCCCCGGGCGAGCATCGGCTTGATCATGTTGCCGGCGTCCATCGATCCTTCGGCGGCGCCCGCGCCGACGATCGTGTGCAGCTCGTCGATGAAGGTGATGATCTCACCCTCGGCGTCGGTGATCTCCTTGAGCACGGCCTTGAGGCGTTCCTCGAACTCACCCCGGTACTTCGCACCGGCCACCAACGACCCGAGATCGAGCGCGATCAGCCGCTTGTGCTTGAGACCCTCGGGCACGTCGCCTTCGACGATGCGCCGGGCGAGGCCCTCGACGATCGCGGTCTTGCCCACGCCGGGTTCACCGATCAGCACCGGGTTGTTCTTGGTGCGACGGCTGAGCACCTGGATCGTGCGGCGGATCTCCTCGTCGCGCCCGATCACCGGGTCGAGCTTGCCCTCACGGGCGGCCTGGGTCAGGTCGCGGCCGTAGCGCTCCAGGGACTGATAGGCCTCTTCGGGGTTCTGAGAGGTGACCCGATGGCTGCCGCGCACCTGGGTGAGCGCGGCGAGAAGTTCCTCGCGGCCCACACCAAGCCGGTCCGGGATCGTGCCGGATGCGGCAAGCTCGGCGAACGCGAGCAACACGTGCTCGGTCGAGACGTACTCGTCGCCCAACTCGACCCGGCTCCGATCGGCGGCCTCGAGCAGTGCCGACAGATCGCGCGACAGTCGGGCTTCGGCTCCCCCGTGGGCGCGCGGCAGTTTCGCCACCGCCTCGTCGACCGCATTGCGGACCGACAACGTCGCCACACCGGCACCCTCGAGCACGGGGATGACCACCCCTTCGGGCTGACGCAACAGGGCGCCGAGCAGATGGTCGGGGGTGACCTCGGGATTCGCCGCGCCCCGCGCCGCTTCGGTCGCCGCGCCAAATGCTTCCTGGGTCTTCAGAGTCCAACGGTTCGGGTCGATCGCCATGTCTCCAACCTATCCCTGATCGCCAAACTTGACAATGCCGCTATCAGGTTTCTTACCAGACCCCGATGCCGATGCACGGCGGGTGCGAGTGATCACCAGCCGCGCAGGTCGACGGGCCACCGCTCGACGACCTCGCCGTCGCGCACCACGTGGAGGGTGTCGTGCAACGCCACCGTCGGGTCGACGTGTGACGGATGGATGCGGATGCGATCCCCTACCTCGGGGCGGGCTGCGCCCTCGTCCACACCGAAGGTGAGGTGCTCGTCCGAACAGAACCACACCGTCCCGCCCACTACCGTCGGGTCGCCGTGGTCGGTCGACATTGCCTTCAGCCCGGCGTCGGCGACGATCCACCCTTGGGAGTTGACCGACAGGACCGTCGCCAGCACCGACAGGGCCTGTCGGAACGGCGTATCCAGCCGGCCGTACTGCGTGTCCATCAGCACATAGGACCCGGCCTGCACCTCGGTGACCCAGGTGTTGACCGCGTAGGTGCCGGTGCCGCCGCCAGAGACGACGTCGCCGCCAACCGCCGCGTGGGCCTTCGCCAACAGCGCCATGGACGCCTCGACCTGGCCGGCCTTGGTGGCATCGGGCTCCATCATCAGGTGGCCTTCATAACCCATGACCCCGCGCACGGCCAGCCCGGACGAACGGGCCCGCTCCGCCAGTCGCCCGGCCTCTTCGGGAAGACACCCACACCGGGGAAGCCCGACGGCCACGTCGATCATGACCTCACCGAGTCCCGCCGTTGCGGCCGCCGCGATGGTGGCCTCCGAATCGACCGCCACGGTGACCCGCGCGCCCGTCGTCGCGAGCTGAGCGAGGGCGGCAAGTCGATTCAGATCCACCAGTTCGTTCGCAAGCAGCAGGTCGTGGCCGAGACCGGCGTTGGCCATGCCGATCACTTCGCGGGCCGTCGCGGCGCAGAAGGCGAGGTGCCCGATTGCCGCCAACTCCCGGGCGATCGCTGTGGACTTGAATGCCTTGACGTGCGGGCGCAATGCCGCGCCGGGTCGGGCCGCCGCCATCGCCGCGACGTTGTGTTCGAACGCGTCGGCGTCGACAACAAGTGCGGGAGTGGCAAGATCGTTCGTCTTCACGGCCCCGACGCTACCCAGCAGTCCGGCCCCGACCGTTCTGACCCCGCCGAACGATTGTGGGCACGGCACTAGCTACAGACCGACACTTCGGCATTTCCGTCGGCTTGCAGATGCCAGGGGACGCTGCTGTTGTCGGTGGGGATGGTGAAGTGCACCGTCTGGTTCGGCGAGACCTCACCGATCGACGTCGACGAGAACCCACTCGCGAAACGTCGGACCTTCAACGTGGCGGCCTCACCGGTCGTGGTGACCCGGACCATCGCTCCCGGCGGCAATCCCGATCCGCCCGGTCCACGCGCACCCGTCGCCACCCGACACGCACCGCCCGCACCAGCTCCCGGACTGATCTCGATACCGAGTTTGGTCACCATCCACGCATCGACGGTCTGGCGGGTTCCTTCGTCGCCGAGCTGCGCGAGCGTCACATCAGGTGCGAGGGACCCCATGTCGCGGCGGAGACCTGCGTAATCGCCGACAGGCAATTGCACGATGTTCACGCCCATCGTCGCGTCCGCAGGTGCCTTGGCGCCCAACGCATCGGCGGCGGCGAACCAGGTCCGGGCGTTGCGCTGCAGCAACTTTCCATTCGAGTGGAAGTCTGCGAGCGATCCGTGCAGTTGCGAGCCGCTGATCGCCACCACGACCGCGACGGCGCCGAGCAACGAGAGCGGCACCTTCGCGCCACGCGCCAGCTCCACCAGCAATGCGGCGACGAGCACCGAGTAGAACCACAGATACCAGTTGGGGTCTGGTGGGACCGGAATGTGGAAGTCGGCCGCGCGGAACGACGCCCCCACCACGAAGAACGCCAGACCGATCACCGCACCGATGCTGCGGGCGTTCCAACGGCGGCGCCACAGCGCCCAGATCGCGACCCCGATCAGTGCGGCCAGCCAGACCCACTGGCCGGCCCGCCAGCCTGCGAAGAAACCCTTGGCGTAGTTCTCGGTGAGCCCGATGCCCCAGTGCGCGGCATGGGTGACCGCGGCCCGTTTGCTGATCGGCTCGTACCAGATCAGGAACCAGGGCACCCACACGACCACCGAGGGAACGAAGACCCACCACCGTCGCCACGGGGCACGCGACAAGACGAACTCGACCCCGATGATGACGCACACGACGAGGCCGACGTTCGACGACAACATGCCCACCAACAGACAGACCGCCACCCAGACGTCGCCCCGCCGATCGTTCCGATCCAGCAGCATCCAGACGGCGAACAGCATCACGCACGGGATCGTGAAGTTCATCAACAGCGGCATCATCACCACGTTCCACGACGTGGAGTACCAGGCGACCGCCAACGCGGCGAGCGCGGCGGCCGCGGGACGGACCCGCCGCCGCGCCCAGGTGTGGAACACGATGATCAGCGACGCATACCAGGCGAGACCGACGAGTCGGAACGGCCAGTAGGTGAAGAGTCCGAAGATCTCGAGCAGGATCCGGAAGAACAGTGTCGGGATGAGCAGCCACTGCCCATTGAATCCCTCCATCCAGTGTCCCGAATGGTGCACCGCGATGATATTCCACTCATCGGAATAGAACCACAGGCCCCGCCCGTACCACCATGCCGACGCGATCAGCAGGGCGAGTCCCGCCCAGAACACCACCGAGCTGAAGAATCTCTCGGTCTCCGACGCCTGCCGGGTGATCGTCACCGGGTCCGTCGTGTGACGGTCGGCCACCAGGCTCATGGCTGCGCATCCTGCGACGGGTTGACGAATCCTGTTGCGTGGCTCACCGATGTACGCCCGTATTCGGGCTGTTCCGCTCCCCTGGACCGAGTGGTTGGATTCCCCGCAGCCGCTTTCGTTCGCGACGCAATTCGGAAAGGATCTTCACGATCACGCCCGGCGCGGCCAGGGTCGAGTCGCCACGGGTGCGCGGGAAATAGTCGACCCCGAACTGGATGATGGAAAACCCCAGCCGCTGCGCCTGGGCGATCAGCTCCACGTCGAGGAAGGAGCCCTCGCTGCGCAGGTCGACCCGGTCGAGGACGTTCCGACGGATCAACTTGCCGGCGAAGTTCACGTCGCGCAGCTTCACGTCGAGGGTGTAGCGCACCAACCAGTTGTAGAGATGCGAGAACCAGTAGCGCTTGGGCCCTTCCGCGGTGCGATCGAAGCGGTACATCGACACGATGTCGGCGTCGTAGATGCGCAGCAGCCGGAAGGCCTTGCCGAGCAGCAACAGGTCAAAGGGCAGGTCGGTGTCGGTGTAACAGATGATGTCGCCCGACGAGGCCTCGAACCCGCTGCGGATCGCCGCCCCCAGGCCCCGATTGTGCTCGTGGTGAACGCCGACGACGTGGACGTCTGCGTCGGCCAACTCGTCGATGATCTGCGCGGTGCGGTCGGTCGAGCCGTCGTCGACGAGAACGATCTCATAATCGTCGAGTTCGCCCGCATCGACCAGGTAGGCACCGGCCTCGGACGCGGCGAGGACCGTCTGGGTCAGCATCGCCTCCTCGTTCCACGCCGGGAACACGAAGCTCAGACATTGGAACCGAGCAGACACGATCCATGAGCGTATCCGGCGGCGGATAGCGACAAGCCACCTGTCTGTTGGGGTGAATCATCCCTCCCCGATTTCGCTCGGGGTCGGGGAGCAGCGGTCAGGGGCGGGGGTCAGGGACGCAGGGGGCCCCGGAAGCGCACGAGGCTCTGGCGCACCGGGACCAGGTCACGCCGGTAGTGCCGATGAGTGTCGGCCACCGCCTGTTCGGCGGAACGGCGGGTGGTGGCCAATTCGTATTCGAGGTCGGCGACCCGCGCCTCGAGTTCGAGGACCCGTTGCACCCCGGCGAGGTTCAATCCGTCGTTGGTCAGCTCCTGGATCTTGCGCAGCAGCGAGATGTCGGCGTCGGAATAGCGTCGCGATCCGCCGGCGGTGCGGGCGGGTTCGACGAGGCCGCGGCGTTCGTAGATACGCAACGTCTGAGGATGGACCCCCGCCAACTCGGCCGCCACCGAGATGACGTAGACGGCTTCGGGCTTTCGGGGGTTCACACGTGCTCCTCTTGTTGGGTCAGTTCGTCGAGTGCGGCGCGGGGCGATTCGTCGGTAGCCTCATCGAAGGCTTCGATCGCCCGCCGCTGCTCGGCCGACAACTTGGACGGCACCGCCACCTCGATGGTGACCAGCAGATCGCCGGTGCTCTTGGACGTGGCGACGCCGCGACCCTTCACCCGCAGGGTGCGACGATTCGGCGTGCCCGCTCCAAGGCGCACCGTGACCGCGTCGCCGTCCATCGTCGGCACCCGGATGTCGGCACCGAGCGCCGCTTCGGCGAAGGTCACCGGCACGGTGATGGTCAGGTTCTTTCCGGACATCGTGAAATACGGATCCCGCTCGACGTGTACCTGCAGGTGCAGGTCGCCGGCCTTGCCGCCGTTCACCCCCGGCTCGCCCCGTCCCTTCAGGCGCAGGTGCGATCCGTCGACCACTCCGGCCGGCACACGCACCTTGACCTCTCGGGGGCGACGCTCGACGCCACGACCCGAACACGTCGGACACGGGTCCTCGATCACGGTCCCACGTCCGCCGCACACCGGGCACGGCTGCGAAAACGAGAACGGACCCTGGTTCTCATCCAGGACGCCGCGGCCGTGACACGTCGTGCACACCTTCGGCTGCGTGCCGGGTTTCGCTCCCGACCCACCGCAGGTCGTACACACCGCGTCGGATGTGAGATGCACCGTCGTCGTGATTCCGTGCACTGCGTCCGCGAACGACAGGTGCAACTCGGCTTCGAGGTCGTTGCCGCGCCGCCGACGGGAACTGGCCGCGCCCCGAGCCCCGGTCCCGCGGGTGAACAGTCCGCCGAACACGTCGCCCAGGTCGCCGACGTTGCCGTCGAAACGAAACCCGCCCGGTGCTCCCTGGAAACCCGAGCCGTCCGGCCCTCCGAAGCCGCCCGCCACGGGACCGAGTCGACGGACCTCGTCGTATTCGGCGCGCTTCTCGGCATCGCCGACGACGTCGTACGCCGCAGAGATCTCCTTGAAGCGGTCCTCGGCGCCGGAGTCACCAGGGTTCGCGTCGGGATGGTTCTCCCGGGCGAGCTTCCGGTAGGCCTTGGTGATCTCCTTGGCACCTGCGTCCTGGGAGACGCCGAGGATCTTGTAGTAGTCCTTCTCGAACCATTCGCGCTCGGCCGCCACGGCTACTCAGCCCCTGACCTTGACCATTGCGGCGCGCAGCGTCCGCTCCTTCCAGCGGTAGCCGGGTCGCAGTACCTCAGCGACGGTAGGCCCGTCGCCGCCTTCGTCATCGGGCTCGTGCAACACGGCCTCGTGCGCATTCGGGTCGAAGGGCTCCCCCAGAGGGTCGAGCCGTTCGAGTCCGGCCTTCTCCAGCACCCCGAGCAGCGTCGCGAAGATCGCGACGACGCCTTCGTCACCGTGCTCGACGCCGGCGTCACAGGCATCCAACACCGTCAACAGGTCTTCGACCAGGCGACCGGTCGCGTGTTCGATCGCGTCGCCCTGACGTCGCAGCGTCTGCTTGCGAAAGTTCTCGAAGTCGGCCTGGAGTTGGCGGAGCGCGTCGAGGTACTCGTCGCGCTCCCTGGCGATCTCGTCCGCGCCACCAGTATCCGAATCGGCATTCGCATCGGCATTCGCATCGACGAGCGTGCCGGCGGCCGCGTCTTCGGAAGACGCCGTGGTCTCCCGCGTCGGGTTCGTCGCGGTCGCATCGGCGTCGACGACCTCGGCGTCGATCACGTCGACGTCGAGGTCGGCCACTTCTGGCGCTGCGGCGTCGACCGTCCCGTTCTGCGGGTCGTCGGTGTCGTCGCTCATCAGCTCTCCTCGGTGTCGTCCACGACCTCAGCGTCGACGACTTCGGCGTCATCAGGGGCATCTGCCCCGTCGGTGGCCGAGC
>DASSYG010000218.1:0-3483 GCA_035703405.1 Acidimicrobiales bacterium
CGTTGGCCACCCCGCGCAACGTCTGGATGATGGTGCCCGCGGGCGTGGTCGAATCTGTCGCGTCGGATTTGACGCCGCTGTTGGCTGCCGGTGACACCTTGATCGACGGTGGCAACTCCCGCTACCACGACGACATCCGTCGCGGCACCGAACTGGAATCGTCCGGCATCAACTACCTGGATGTGGGCACCTCCGGAGGGGTCTGGGGCTATGAACGCGGCTATTGCATGATGATCGGCGGCCAGGCCGATGCGGTCGAACGCCTCCGCCCCATCTTCGAATCGCTCGCCCCGGGTATCGGCGACATCCAACGCACCCCGGCTCGCGCCGACGGCAAGGGCGAAACCGAGAGCACAGCGGAACACGGCTGGCTGCACTGTGGCCCGCACGGCGCGGGCCATTTCGTGAAGATGGTGCACAACGGCATCGAGTACGGCCTCATGGCGGCCTACGCGGAAGGATTCAACATTTTGGCCGGAGCGAACGCCGGGGCGGCGACACGGACGAGCGACGCGGAGACCACCCCGCTGGAGAACCCAGAGTATTACCGCTACGACCTCGACCTCGCCGAGGTCTCCGAGGTGTGGCGCCGTGGATCGGTGATCTCGTCGTGGCTGCTCGACCTCACCGCCGACGCGCTCTTGGGCGACCCGGGATTGGACGGGTTCGAGGGTCGGGTGTCGGACTCGGGAGAGGGCCGCTGGACCCTCGACGCGGCGATCGACGAGGGCGTGCCGGCACCGATGCTCGCCACGGCGCTGTTCAACCGCTTCTCGTCGCGGGGCAACGACGACTTCGCCAACCGGATCCTGTCCGCGATGCGCCACGAATTCGGCGGCCACGTCGAGAAGTCGGCCGCAGGGGATCAGTCATGACCCGATCCGATGCGTTCGTGTTCTTCGGGGCGACCGGCGACCTCGCGTACAAACAGATCTTCCCCGCGCTCTACCAATTGGTGCGTCGTGACGGGTTCGATCTGCCCATCGTCGGCGTGGCCTTCGAGGACTGGACGATCGACCAACTCATCGACCGGGCCCGGGCGAGCATCACCGAACACCACTCGATCGACGAGGCGGTTTTCGCCCGCCTGACCGGCCTGCTGTCCTACGTGTCGGGCGACTACGCCGCATCGTCCACGTTCGACGAATTGGCGAAGGCCCTCGGCGATGCATCGGCACCGCTGCACTATCTGGCAATTCCCCCGTCACTGTTCACCACGGTCGCCACGGGCTTGGGGGCGTCGGGTTGCGCCAAGAACGCCCGGGTGATCTGCGAGAAGCCGTTCGGCCACGATGCGGCGTCGGCCGGCGCGCTCAACGAGACACTGCACGAGGTCTTTCCCGAGAACCGGATCTTCCGGATCGACCACTATCTGGGCAAGGAACCGGTGCAGAACATCCTGTTCTTCCGCTTCGGCAACACCTTTCTGGAACCCGTCTGGAACCGGCACCACCTGGCCAGTATCCAGATCACGATGGCCGAGGACTTCGGGGTGGCCGACCGGGGGGCGTTCTACGACGCCGTCGGCGCCACCCGCGACGTCGTGCAGAACCACATGCTGCAACTGCTCGCCATGCTCACGATGGAGCCACCCTCCAGTGAGAACCACGAAGCCCAGCGAGACGCCAAGACCACCCTGCTCAAGTCGATCAGCCCGGTGTCTCCCGACGACGTGGTCCGTGGCCAGTACGACGGCTACCTCGACGAGGCCGGCGTGGCGCCGGGGTCGACCCGCGAGTCCTACATCGCGCTGCGGTTCACGATCGACAACTGGCGCTGGGCTGACGTGCCGATCGTGATCCGTGCCGGCAAGCACCTGCCGGTCACCGTCACCGAGGTCGTGGCCCAGTTCAAGCAGCCACCGCAGGTGGTCTTCGCCGACCGCGACGTGGGCGGTCGCAACTACGTGCGCTTCCGGGTAACCCCCGACCAGGAGATCGCCATCGGCGCCCGCTCGAAGGTGCCCGGTGAGGCGATGGTCGGCCAATCGGTCGAGTTGGCGGTGGAATCCCGGCACATCGATGTGATCCCGCCCTATGAACGCCTACTCGACGACGCGCTCGACGGCGACCAGTCGTTGTTCGCCCGCCAAGATGCGGTCGAGGCCGCCTGGCACATCGTGGACCCGATCCTCGACGACGCCGTGCCCGTGCGGTCCTACCCCCAAGGCTCCTGGGGGCCACCCGAAGCGGGCGGGCTCGTTCGTGATCTGGGCGGCTGGATCGACCCCGAGGTGCACGAATGATCACCGATACGCCCGAATGGCAGGCGCTCGCCGCTCTGGCGGGCGGACCCACCATCGCCGAGGAGTTCGCGGCGGACCCCGACCGCGGCAACCGCATGGTCGCCGCGGGTGCGGGCTGGGAGCTGGACTACTCCAAACATCGCGTCGACGACACCACCCTCGGGTTGCTCGTCGACCTCGCCCGTGCCGCCGGTCTGGCCGAACGGACCCGTGCGATGTTCTCGGGCGAACACATCAACGTCTCCGAGGACCGTGCGGTGCTGCACACCGCGCTGCGGCTCCCCTCCGACGCCACACTCCTCGTCGACGGCACCGATGTGGTCGCCGAGGTCCACGAGGTGCTGGCACGGATGGGCGACTTCGCCGACCGGGTGCGCAGCGGTGCCTGGCTGGGACATTCGGGCGAGTCGATCACCGCAGTCGTCAACATCGGGATCGGCGGGTCCGACCTCGGCCCGGTCATGGCCTATGAGGCCCTGCGTTCGTACTCGGACCGCGCCCTCACCTTCCGGTTCGTGTCCAACATCGACGGCACCGACTTCGCCGAGGCGACCCGGGACCTCGACCCGAAACGCACGCTGTTCATCGTGGCATCCAAGACCTTCGGCACTCTCGAGACGCTCACGAACGCCCGCACCGCCCGGGAATGGCTGCTCGACGCCTACGGTGACGACATCGACGCGGTGGCCCGACACTTCGTGGCGGTCTCGACGAATGCTGAACGGGTGGCAGAGTTCGGGATCGACACGGCCAACATGTTCGAGTTCTGGGACTGGGTCGGCGGTCGGTACTCGGTCGACTCGGCGATCGGGCTGTCGCTGATGCTGGCGATCGGCCCCGAAGCGTTCGGCGACTTCCTCGCCGGGTTCCACGCCATGGACGAACACTTCCGCACCACTCCCTTCGAGGCGAACTTGCCGGTCCTCATGGGCGTCCTCGGCATCTGGTACGCGAACTTCCACGACGCGCAAACCCATGCCGTGCTCCCTTATGAGCTCTACCTCAAGCGCTTCCCGGCATACCTGCAGCAGCTCGACATGGAATCCAACGGCAAACACGTCACCGCAGCCGGTGAACCCGTTGCCACCACGACCGGTCCGATCGTATGGGGCGAGCCGGGCACGAACGGCCAGCACGCGTTCTACCAGTTGATCCACCAGGGCACGCGGCTGATCCCGTGCGATTTCATCGGCTTCGCGCGCCCGCTGAATCCGCTCGGCCAGCACCACGAGCTGCTG
>DASSYG010000342.1:0-10915 GCA_035703405.1 Acidimicrobiales bacterium
CCCCGCACCCGGCCGGAGGTTGGTGGGCAATTCGGCGGCCTGACTGGGCGGCCTGACTGGGCGGCCTGACTAGAAGGCCGACGGGCGGGCGGTGTAGCCGGCCTTGGCCACTGCAGCCACCACCTCGTCGACGGTGGTGACCTCAGGGTCGTGGTCGACCTCGATGCGGGCGGTGGCGAAATGCACCTTCACGGCGGTGACGCCCTTCAGGCGGCCCACCTGCTTTTCGATCTTCGCCACACACGAGGGGCACGAGAACCCCTCGGCCCGCAGGGTGGTGTGGACGGTTGCTGGAGCGGTGGTGGAGGTCATGGTCCCGGTTCCTTTCGCGGTAGGAATTGCTGACACCCCACACCGTAAGGAGGTTCCATCGGGGCGACCATGACCTGGGTCAATCAGCCGCGAAGGTGACCGATGTCACGAATTGGGGTCGCTGTTCAGCCGTCGCGTAGGGCGCGCAGCGCGTCGCTGTCGGTGATGGCGATCCAGCGGCGGCCCGAGTCGATTGTCCCCGCGCGCTTCCAGATGCTGAGGACCCGGCTCACCGATTCGGTGGCCGCGCCCGCCATCGCCGCGAGGTCGTCGCGCGACAGCGGCACGTCGATGAGCACCCCGCCCTCCCAAGGGCGTCCCACCTTCTCGGCCAACAACAGCAGCATCGCCGCCAGGCGCTGGGCCAGTGGCGCTCCGGCCAACAGGTGTACCGCCTGGCGAGATTCGCTCAGGCGCCGAGACACGCCTTTGAGGGTGGCCATGGCCACCGCGGGGAATTCCTCCATGATCTGCGCGTACTCGTTCGAGTTCAACCCGAGCAGACAGGTCGGGGTCAACGTCCAGGCACTGTCGGCGTGAAACTCTTCGCCCAACGCGGGCACCGCGCCCAGTGGCTCGCCGGGCCCGCACAGATCGAGCAGCGTCTCGCGGCCGTCCGAGGCCAGTCGGACCGTCTTCACCGCACCGCTGGCCACTACGTACACCCGGCTCGCCGTAGTTCCCGAGTGGTAGACGGCTTCACCGGCGACGAAGCCGTGGACGTGGCAGCGACGATCCACCTCGGCGAGCTCATCTTGGGTGAGATCGGCGAACAACGGGGCGCGGCCCAGCATCTCCAATCGCACGTCCGGGGTGCACACGTGGGGTTCGGGGCTCGGGTGCGACAGCGGAATGAGCCGTCGTTCGCGCTTCTGTGGCTGGTCGGTCACCGATGGGCCCGGGGCTGGGTGGACGTGTCCATCGTGTGGTCGAGTCTACTGAGGCTCAGCCGCCGCTCAGGCCCGTGCTCAGACCGGCAGTCGTGCGTACCATTCACAGTCGGAATCGAGAGCCCACCACCAGATGACCATGCTGAGCACGGCCACGGCGCAAGCGATCGCAGGCAATCTGCGGGTCAGACCCCCGGCGAGAAGAGCGGCAACCGTGACCGGCAGCGCCGAAGCAACGATGGCGACGGTCCAACCGAAAGCCGTGTTCGCCGACTCGTGGATCTCGGGATTCGAGCAGTCCATGTACTCGGTGTACACAAACCCCAAGAGCGCCATCCCGACCCCGCCCGCGACGATCACCGATGCCGACCAGATGAAGAACTGCCTGATGGATGAGAAGCCCGTGAGTCGTTGCACGACGCCAGCATCACAGCTCGGCCGGGTCTTGGCGCCGAGGCCGGGTCACGACTCAGGTCAGTGGTAGGTGCCGCCCTTGAGGTGATCGGCGGTCCAGCGAGCGAGTTGGTCGTCGGTCGGTGCGACAGACTCGAAGTAGATCAGTTTCGACGCCGCATCGAGTCTGGCGTACTCCGCGTCGACGTCGTCGGTCTCGATCTTCGTGTAGTCGGAGGGACACGTCGCACCCCCGGCGACGACCTCGCCGGTTCCGAGGGCACGGCCGCTTGCGAGCTCGAACACCTGCAGGCGAACTGTCTCCGCGCTGACGACGAGGTACCCGAACGGAGTGCCGTTCGACTCCAACTTGTTCGTTCCACAGACCAGCTCCCTGGTCGTGGTCGTGGTGTCGGAGCTCACGCACACCACGGCTGCCGAGTCTCGACCGATGCCTGCCAAGCGCGTTCGCATCGGCGACTTCTCGATGTTGCCGGTCCCGAGATCGACGGTCGCGACGAGGTCTTCCTTGGAATCGACCACTCGGACGACATGGGCGTATTGCCCGCCCCCGGCCGCGTCGAGGGGGGCGAAACCGGGTGGTATCGACACGATCGGCTGTTCGGGTTGCACGCCGCCGCAGGCCTCTTCGAGCGTGGGCTCGGGATCGTCGACCGCCGAGGCGACCCGCACAGACGAAGACGTCGAAGCCGTGAAGTCGGGGAGCTCCGACACCGGGTTCGACGACATCGGGATAGCGCGGAACGTGGTGCTGGCCTGCGATCCGAGCAGCGACAGAGCGATCACCGCCCCGAAGAAGAGGACGACCAATGCCGCGGCCACGCCGAGACCGATCAACAGTCCCCGATACGACCTGCCAGGACCTTCGCCACGCGGCGGTGGAGCTGTCGGGGGAGCGGGAAGTGTGGGTGGCGTGAGACCCGGGGAAGGGGGCGGGTAGCCTGTCGATGACGGTGTCGGTGGACGCGGGGCCGCGGGCGGCGGTATCGAAGTCGGTTCATCGGCCTCGGCCCGCGATCCCCACGGTACGGACTCGGAGGTGGTGTCTCGGGCGGCGAAGGGTCCCGAATAGAACTTGCCGCACGTTGGACACGAGAACGCGCTCGCCGGCACAGCCTGTCCACACGCCTCGCACCGGCGTTCATCCGCCATCTCGCACCCCAATCCTCCGCGTCGTCTCACTTGGACATCGGCCGACGACCGATCGATTCAAGCCGTCCACCGATCCCACCGACCCTCGCCCAGAACGGGGAGATCGAGGTGCACGTGGAACGCTTCGGTCTCGATGGCGCCGCGTCAGCGCTCGGCAAGCTGGAACGTGGCGAGATCGCGGGACGGGCCGTTCTCGTTCCCTGACACCGGAGCACCGACCAACTCCGAAAAGTGACCGCCGTGGGGGTCTCAGCGGAGCAGCAGGCCCACACGACCGTGGTCCGCCAACGCGTCGTTGGCCACGAACTCGACGTCGCCGCTGGCGCGGATCACGTGTTCGATCAGCTCGTCGACCGGGTCCTCCATCGCATCGGCGGGGTTGCCGGTGGCGGTGATCAGACGACCGTCCTGCTCACGTGAGGGCTGGGCGCGGTAATCCTCCTCGACCACGAGCAGCCGCCCGCGTCCCTCCCGTGCGTAGCGCCACGTCTCGTCGAGGCCGGTCACCCCACGCCCGGTGTGCAGCGCGTCGATCAACTCCTGGATCACCTCGTCGCGGCGGTTCCGCAACCGTTCGCGCATGACCTGCCAGGCCAGCTCGCCGATCTGATGATTCGACGCGGAATCGTAGGATCCCATGACGCGGCCGACGACCCGACCCGTGGCGTTGCCGACCTCGTCGAACATCGCCAAGGCGGGCTTGGCGCCGAAGAGCACGAGCGCCCGCTCACCGCCTCCGGCGGCGGTTCCGAGCAGTTCGTGGATCTTCCGGTAATGGATCCGCCGAGCCTCCTCGTCGTCACCGCCGGGCTTCATGGCGAAGCGGCCGGCCACCGCCCGTCGATCGATGGACGTCACCTCGTCGGTCATCGGGAAGCCACCGCCGACCACCTCGTGGGCGTCGTCACGCACCGCATCGAACAAACGCGCACCTTGGTCCGACACCACGAGCGCCAAATAGGCGGGACTCCGGCGCAGACCCTGGACCAGAAAGCGGGTGGCCGGGTTGGTGGCCAGGACCACGCCCTCGCGGATCGGAAACGGCACGGCTCGTAGCTCCGACAGGTCGTCGGTGGCCACCAGCAGCGCGCCCTTCGCGCCTTGGTTGAAAGGAACCTGCTCGGCGGCGGCCTCCAGGTTCGCGGTGATCGCGGACGCGGCGTCACCGGCTCGGAGAGCGAGCCGGTCTCTGGCCCGAGCGACCAGATTCTTCAACACGATGCGGTCCGCGTCGGCGTCTTCTCGCAGTGGGCCCAACGGCAGAGACACCGTCACCACCATGTCTGCCTCGATCTTCAACAGTTCGTCAACGATTTCGTGCACGATGGTCCTCTCGTCGCGGCTGGTGAGGCCAGACGGAAACGGCCGCCACTGGTGGTTTCAGTCTCGCTGCGGCATCGGTCACTTCCAACGCGTGGGGCCCGGCCTGGGCCTTCGGCAAGGGTGGCGACGCGAACCCCAGCGCAGGCGATCGTCGCGGAGTTGGGTGCGACACGACTGTCCTGGGGGACCCGTCGCCGATCGAGGCACCACGTTCGATGCGATCGCCGACTTGTGAGCCGAACCGAATCCGCGCTCGCTGGGTTCGCCGATGCGAGGGTTCAGCCCTCGACTCGGGCGAGCTGATCCTTGACGGCGGTGAGCACCGTGTCGCGGTAGGCGCGCGAGTCGTGGATCATGTGGCCGGCACCGGTGACCACCCGACGTTCCAGCTCGAGGCTGTGCTCGGTCAGCGATGCAAGGTCGCGTGCAGTGACGACGGTGTCGGGCGACGCAGGGTCTCCCGCGAGGACGATCCCGGGGACCCCCAGCTCACGGTTCGGGTCGAACACCGGCGCGATGGTGCCGTCGAACACCGGGTCCAACACGGTCACGTCGAGTTGGAGCACCCCCTCGGCCATGGCGTCGATGGCGTCGTCGAAGGCGACCTCGCCGAAGGGGGGACCCGACGGGCTGGGCAGTTGGCGCAGCAGGTCGGCGACCGCGGCAACCGACATCTCGGCTTCCTGCATGGCCGGGATCGAGTTCTTCATGAGTTCGAACGCGGCGAAGACGGTGTTGCCCTCGAGCTCCGTGGCGGCCCCAGGCCGGGCCGATGACATGATCGCCGGGTCTTCGAGGACGACGCCGCGCACCAGATCGGGACGGGTCTGGGCGAGCCCGGCCGCGGTGCCGCCGCCGAGCGAGTGGCCCACGATGACCGCCGGTCGACCCAGTACCTGCTCACAGATGGCTGTCGCATCGGCGACATAACCGGGAAACCGATAGGCGCCCGGAGTGCGGCCGGACTTGCCGTGGCCGCGGAAGTCGAGGCGGACCACGCGATGGTCCTCGACCAGATGGGGTACGAGCCACGACCACGTCGCGACGCTCTGGGTGATGCCATGGAGCACGAGCACCGGCGGCGCGTCGAGGTCTCCGTCTTCTTCGAAGTGCAGGGTGAGCGCATCGGTCGTCAGTTCCATGGCACGACCCTAGGAGCCGACACATCGACGGGATCCCCGGTCGCGACTGATCACGGTCGCGACACCAAGTCCTGGCCAGGCCGACCGCATGGTCAGACCGGTGGCTGGGTGAGGTCCAGGCGGCGGAGGAGCTGGGCGTTGGCGGCGACGACGATGGTCGACAGGCTCATCAACACCGCCCCGATGGCCGGGGGCAGCACGAATCCGGCCCAGGCGAACACGCCGGCGGCGAGCGGGATGGCGATCACGTTGTAGCCGGCGGCCCAGGCGAGATTCTGCAACGACTTGGCGTAGCTGGCCGCAGAGAGACGGACGATCGACACGACCCCGCGGGGGTCGCTGCTCGCCAGGATGATGCCGGCGGATTCGATCGCGACGTCGGTGCCTGCGCCGATGGCGATACCGACATCGGCTCGGGCGAGCGCGGGGGCGTCGTTGACGCCGTCGCCGACCATCGCGACTCGTCGCCCCCGAGCTTGCAGCTCGGCGACTTTGGCGGACTTGTCTTCGGGCAGCACCTCGGCGAACACCTCGTCGAGCCCGAGATCCTCGCCGACCGCGTCGGCGACCTGACGGGCGTCACCGGTGATCAGGGTGACGTGCAGCCCGCGGGCCCGCAGCTCGTCGACCGCCTGGCGGGCTTCGGCGCGGACCTCGTCTTCGAGGGCGAGTGAACCGATGATCTGCGCGCCGCGCACCACATGCAACACCGCCGCACCACGTCCCTCCCAGTCGGCGACCCGTTCGGTGAGTTCACCCGGCAAGGCGACCTGCTGTTCCCGGAGCAACGCGGGCCCGCCGACGGCGTGAAGGGTCCCGTCGATGCGAGCTTCGACGCCTCGCCCGGGCACCGACCGGAAGTCGCTGACAGGGGAGAGGTCGCCCCGCTCACGGGCGGCGGCCACGATGGCCCGGGCGAGTGGATGTTCACTGTCGGCCTCGATACCACCGGCGATACGGAGCAGTTCGTCTTCGTCGATGCCAGCGGCGGCCGCCACGTCGACGACCACATGCGCGCCGAGGGTGAGCGTGCCGGTCTTGTCGAACAACACGGTGTCGAGGGTTCGGGCGGCTTCGAGGGCGTGGCGGTCTTTGATGAGCACGCCGTTGCGCGCCCCGATGGCACTGGTCAGCGAGATCGTGAGCGGGATCGCCAAGCCGAGCGCGTGCGGACACGAGATGACCAGGACGGTCACGACCCGCTCGACGGCCTGGTCGGCCTGGCCGATCGCGACCCAGACGATCGCGGTGATGATCGCCGCGCCGGTGGCGACATAGAACAGGAGCGCCGCGGCACGGTCGGCGAGGACCTGGCTACGAGATTGGGACTGTTGGGCCTCATCGACGAGCCGGCCGATCCCGGCGAGGGCGGTGTCGTCGCCCACCGCGGTGACACGGATGCGCACCGACGAGTCGGTCGAGACCGTGCCCGCCACCACTTGGTCGCCGACTGATTTGGGGACCGGGCGTGACTCGCCGGTGATCATCGACTCGTCCAGCTCGGCAGCGCCGTCGACGATCGACCCGTCGGCGGGAACCCGGCCACCGGCTCGCACCAGCACGGTGTCGTCGATGCGGAGATCGGTGAGCGCGACGAGCTCGCTCGACCCGTCGTCGTGTACCCGCTCGGCTTCGTCGGGCAGGAGCGCTGCGAGTGCGGACAAGGCGTCCTGGGCTTGGCCGAGCGCCTTCATCTCCTGCCAGTGCCCCAGCAACATGATCGTGATCAGCGCGCCGAGTTCCCACCAGAAGTCCAGGTCGAACCAGCCGATCGAGGTGGCCATCGACGCGATGTAGGCGACGCTGATCGCCATCGTGATCAGCAGCATCATGCCGGGTTGGCGGTCGCGGGCCTCCTGCCAGCCACCGGTCAGGAACGGTCGACCCGCCCAGAAGAACAGGATGGTGCCGAGCACGGGGCCCACCCAGGCGATGCCCGGGAAGTCCAGCGAGTAGCCGAACCAGTCCATGACCATCTCGCTGGTGACGACGACCGGGATCGACAACAGCAGACTCCACCAGAACAGTCGGCGGAACACCGCGGCGTGATCGGCGTGGCCGCCGTGGCCGCCGTGACCACCGTGACCACCGTGCCCGGCGTGACCACCGTGACCACCGTGCCCGGCGTGGGCATCGTGTCCGGCGTGAGCGTCGTGCTCGGCAGGGGCGTCGTGCTCGTCGAGCTCGCCGGTCATCGCCGGTACGTCCGTCGCATGTCTTCGACGCTACGGCATGTCGCGTTTCGACCGGCCGGATTCGACGATTCGAGGTCGGGACCGTACGACCGCCACCGGGATGACCTGACCAACGCCCCCTGGATCGGCGGGGCCATCGGCGTCGCGTGAGACGCGCAGGTGAACCAGCAAGCGCGGTAGGTCAGCTCCGATTCGCCCTCAGCCGAGTGTGTCCAGGAGCTCCTCGACCCGGGCCCGGATCTCGTCGCGGATGCGCCGCACCGTGGTGCGGTCCTGGCCGGCGGGATCGTCGAGCGGCCAGTCTTCGCGACGCGTGCCCGGCACGACGGGGCAGGTGTCCCCGCAGCCCATGGTGATGACAACGTCGGCGGCCTGTAGGTCGGTGTCACTCCAGCGCCGAGGCTCGAGGCCGGCGATGTCGATCCCGACCTCGGCCATCACGGCGACGGCCGCGGGATTGAGCGACGGCGCGGGTTCGGACCCACCCGACAGCGCAGTGGCGCGTCCCGCGGCGAGGTACTCGAACCACCCCAGGGCCATCTGGGAGCGACCGGCGTTGTGCACGCACAGGAACAGCACGGTCGCCTTCGCATCGTCGGTGGGTTCGGTCATCATGGGTCCTCGGAGTTCGGATCGGTCGGTGCACGGTGCGGGTACAGCAGTCGGACGAGTCCCAACGCCAAGCCGGTCCCCACCAGTTGCATGGCGATGAACATCGGCGCCGACGATGGAGCGATACCGGAGAACGACTCGGAGAGCATGCGGCCCATGGTGACGGCGGGGTTCGCGAAACTGGTCGACGAGGTGAACCAGTAGGCGGCGGCGATCCACGTCGCGACCGCGTAGGGCATCGCCGCCGCGCGGCCGGTGCGCACACAGCCTTGGATGACGAGCAGCAACCCGATGGTCGCGATGATCTCGGCGAGCCACAACGGGCCGGAGGATCGGATCTTTGTGGACAGCTCCACGGCGGGCAGGGCGAACATGGCGTTGGCCAGAATCGTGCCGACGGCCGCGCCGACGATCTGCGCGACCACGTACAGCGCGGCGTCGCGACTGGTGATCGAGCCGAGGAATCGTTCGACCAGGGTGACGGCCGGGTTGAAATGGGCGCCGGAGATCGTGATGAACATCAAGATGATCCCGATGAGTGCGCCGGCGGTGGCCATCGCGTTCGCCAACAGTTGGAGGCCGACGTCGTTGGTCAGCCGGGCCGCCATGATCCCGGAGCCGACCACGGCGACGAGCAGGAAAGCGGTGCCGATGGCCTCGGCGGCGAGGCGTCGCACCAGGTCGACGTGCGGCTCGGCCAGCTCGGAGAGGCGGTGGGTGACCGGGTCCGCGACGACGGCCGCCTCGGGTTGCTCGAGCACCCCTCAGCAGCAGGCGGAGGCAGATTCGGCGGCCAGTGCGGTCGCGTCGGTGCCGGTGCCGGTGGCGGGTGCGCAGCAGGTGCCGGCGGTGTCGTCACCGCGCGAAGTGTTCGTCATCTGTTCGGCGTCGCCGACCTTGACGTACCACTCCCATGGTGCTCCGTCGGGGTCGTGGACCCAGGTCTCGGTCTTGTGGGCGTAGCAACAGGTCGTGTCGTCCACGCCGGTCGTGGCGAGACCGTCGGCGGCGAGGCGGGTCTCGGCGTCGGCGACCTCGTCGGCGCTGGTGACCTCGACGCCGAGGTGGTTGAGCGTGCCGCCACCGTCACCTTCGATCAACACGAGCTTCAGCGGCGGATCGGCGATCGCGAAGTTGGCGTAGCCGGGGCGGCGTTTGGCCGGTTCGGTGTCGAACATCTTCGAGTAGAAGGCGACGGCCTCCTCCAGGTCGGAAACGTCGAGGGCGAGTTGCATACGTGACATCGGAGTGCTCCTTGGTGCGACTATCGTACGGATGAGTGTCGATGTATCGATAGGTGTCAATGTATCGACACCTATCGATGGATGCAAGGAGATTTCGATGAAGACGATCGCCGTGATCGACGAGTGCTGCCCCCAAGTGCTCACCGCGCCGCTCGATGAGGCCGCAGCCGCGCAACTTGCGGCCGGGTTCAAGGCCCTGGCCGACCCGGTCAGGCTCCGGTTGCTGTCGTTGATCGCCGACGCACCCGGAGGTACCGCGTGTTCGTGTGATCTGGAAGCACCCGTCGGCAAGTCCCAGTCCACCGTGTCACACCATCTGTCGGTGCTCGCCGATGCCGATCTGATCGTCAAGGAGAAGGTCGGTCGCTGGGTCAACTGCACGATCGTCCCCGAACGGGTCGCCGCGCTCCGAGGCGCGCTCGACGCCTGACGCGTCAGCCGCCGACCCGTCTATTCGGTCGTCACCTCGACCGAGTCCCAGATGCTCCACATCGCGCCTCGACGGAACCGTGATGCAGGCAGAGTTGCATCCTGGCCGATCGCAGGCGCCGATGCCGACGACTACGAGATCTCGGGCCGCCCCGGCCTGAGCGGTCAGTGCATGACTTGGGCGGTGAATCCTTCCACGCCGATCAGAGGCAGGAGGTCGTCGCGGCCGATCTGGCGGACGACGCTGGCCGCGTCGAAGTACACCCGCTCATTCGTGATGCGGTCGTCGTCGAAGGCGAACACGGCGATCACCGCGACGCGGAACGACCTTCCCGTCGGGG
This sequence comes from Acidimicrobiales bacterium, assembly GCA_035703405.1. Taxonomy (GTDB): domain Bacteria; phylum Actinomycetota; class Acidimicrobiia; order Acidimicrobiales; family Iamiaceae; genus JAFDWI01. Next base: position 10,055 of record DASSYG010000342.1, read on the forward strand.
CCGACCCCATGAACTCGCCGGTGTTCGTGCCGAGCAGGTCGAACTCGGCGGTCACCGCGTCGGCGGCGAAATGGAATCGGACGTGCTCGTGGCGCTGATCGGGAAAGGCCGTGCGCTGGGCCCGGTGGTAGGCGGTGACTTCCTCGACCCCCTCGTGGATCTGCCCGGTGGGCACGATCTCGTAGCGGGGTGTGCCGGCGAACGTGGCGATACAGGTGTCCCAGTCGTGATCGACTTCGGATTGGAAGTGTGCTTCCAGCGTCGCGAGGCGTCGGGCGTCGAGATCGGCGGTGGCCATCAACAGGCTCCTGGTCGGTCGAGGGTCACGTTGTCCTACCACAGCTCGAAGCGGTCAGCCGGCGTGACCGGTCGACCGCGGGCGGTTGAGTCGAACCGGCAGGTGCCGGAGTGCGTCAGGCGCTGTGTGCGCGACGATACGAACGGGGACTGGTCCCGTAGTGGCGCTTGAACGCGGTGCTGAACGTGAAAGGGCTGGTGTAGCCGACCAGCGCGGACACCGCGGTGACGGTCGTGTCCGGCTCGAGGAGACGGTCGGCGGCGAGCGCCATCCGCCACGCCGTCAGAAAGGTCATCGGTGGTTCGCCGACGAGGTCGTGGAAACGGCGGCTCAGATGGGCCCGTGACACACCGACGGTCGACGCCAGGCTGGTGACCGTCCACGGCTCGCCGGCGCGTTCATGCATCAGGCGCAGTGCCGATCCCACGATCGGGTCGGCGCTGGCGGCATACCACTTGGGCATTTCGGTGGTACTCGTGAACGCGGCGCGCAGCGCACTGACGAGCAGCAGGTCGAGCAGACGGTCGAGTACTACCTGCTGGCCGGGGTCGTCGCCGTCGATC
>DASSYG010000409.1:0-9455 GCA_035703405.1 Acidimicrobiales bacterium
ATCACCCGAGCCGATGCGGTGCGCCTCGGCCTGCTCTTCGAGCGCTTCCTCTCCCCCTCCCGGGACGGCCCGCCCGACATCGACCTCGACATCGAGTCGGGCCGCCGTGAGGAGGTCATCCAGTACGTCTATGAACGCTACGGACGCCACCACGCCGCGCAGGTCGCCAACGTCATCACCTACCGAGGCCGCTCCGCGGTGCGCGACATGGCCCGCGCGCTGGGCTACGCGCCGGGCCAGCAGGACGCCTGGGCCAAACAGGTCGACCGGTGGGGTTCCCTCGCCGAGACCCCCTCGGGTGAGCCGGCCCGCCCGAACCCGACGGGAAGCGACGCTGCGCAGCCGCCAGGCGGAGCAGCCTCCCATCACGACACCCAGATGGCGAAGCCCGAGCGAGCAGGCCCGCTGGGCCGCCCGAGCTCAAAAGCAGACAGCACTGCGTCTCGGAGCGCGTGGCGGGGAGAGACGCTGCGGTCCGGGGAGCATTCGATCCCTCCCGAGGTGTTGGATCTCGCTCGTCAGACCCAGGGCGCACCCCGACACCTTGGCATCCACTCGGGTGGCATGGTGATCTGTGACCGGCCGGTCATCGAGGTGTGTCCGGTCGAGCACGCTCGCATGGCAGGTCGCACCGTGTTGCAGTGGGACAAGGACGACTGCGCCGCGGCCGGCCTGGTCAAGTTCGACCTGTTGGGTCTGGGCATGCTCACCGCCCTGCACCACGCGGTCGACCTGATCGCCGAGCACCGCGGTTACGAGTTGGACCTCGCCGCCCTCGACCAGGAGGACGCGGTCTACCAGATGCTGTGCCGGGCCGATTCGATCGGCGTGTTCCAGGTCGAATCCCGCGCCCAGATGGCCACCCTGCCACGCCTGAAACCCCGTACCTTCTACGACCTGGTGGTGGAGGTGGCCCTCATCCGGCCCGGTCCGATCCAGGGCGGATCGGTGCACCCCTACATCCGTCGGCGCAACGGCACCGAGGAGGTCACCTACGCGCATCCGCTGCTCGAACCGGCGCTCGCCAAGACCCTGGGGGTGCCGTTGTTCCAGGAGCAGTTCATGCAGATCGCCATCGACGCGGCCGGGTTCAGTGCCACCGAAGCCGACGAGTTGCGCCAGGCCATGGGATCCAAACGCAGCCGGGCCCGGATGGACCGTCTGCGAGAGCGGCTGTTCACCGGCATGGCCGCCCGTGGCATCACCGGCGAGGTCGCCGAAGACATCTGGCACAAGCTGGTGTCGTTCGCCGACTACGGGTTCCCCGAGTCGCACGCGGTGAGTTTCGCCTACCTGGTGTATTCGTCGTCGTGGATCAAGCTGTACGAACCGGCTGCGTTCTGCGCGGCGCTGCTCAACGCCCAGCCGATGGGGTTCTACTCGCCGCACACCCTGTGCCAGGACGCGCGCCGCCACGGGGTGACCGTGCACGGCCCGGATCTGGTGCGCTCGGTCGCGGATGCGACCTTGGAGCCGTGCGACGAGTCACACAATCAGGTGGCGGTGCGGCTCGGGTTGTCGTCGGTCCGGAGCATCGGTGACGACCAGGCCGCGGCGATCGTGTCCGAGCGCGAGGCCAACGGTCCTTATCTCGACCTGGCGGATCTGGCTCGACGGACCGGGCTGAACCAGACCCAGCTCGAGTCGCTCGCCCTGGCCGGCGCCGTGCCGACGGCCGACGTGACCGATCCGACTCATCACGATGTGGCCATCTCGCGGCCCTCGACGAAATCTGTAGTGAAATCCCGCTCACAGCGGCAGATCTCTACAAATTTCACAGATGGGACGGAGTCGGGAACGGAGACGGGGACGGCCGAGCGACAAGCCAAGAGCAGAAACCGTCGAGAGGCGTTGTGGGCGGCCGGCGCGGCGGCACAGTCCCGACCGGGGCGGCTGCCCGGGATCGTGACGGGCACCGACGCACCGACCCTGCCGGGCATGTCGGCGAGCGAAGAAGCCGTCGCGGATCTGGTGGCGACCGGCGTCAGCGCCACCGGGCATCCGACGCGGTTCATCCGTGACGAACTCGACCGGATGGGCGTGATCCCCGCAGCCCGCCTCGCCACCGTGCGGATCCCCGCCGACGCAGCCGAAGCAGACAAGACCTCAGTCCCGGCCGAGCTTCGAGGCAGACGCGTGGTCGTGGCCGGGGTGGTGACCCACCGGCAACGTCCCGCGACCGCCGGTGGCACGATGTTCATCAACCTCGAGGACGAGACCGGGCTGGTGAACGTGATCGCCTCGAAAGGTTGTTGGATGCGCTACCGCGCCGTGGCGCGAGGGGCGCCTGCCCTGGTGGTGCGGGGCAGGCTGGAGCGGGTCGAAGGAGTGGTGAACGTGGTCGCCGAGAAGATCACCGAGTTGGATCTCGACCTCGGTCCCCTGCGTTCACGCAACTACCGCTGACCCTGGCCCGGTCGTCGACGTCAGCTCCGAGGCGATGTCGCCTCAGAGAGGGCAGGGACCGTTGCGGATGACCTGGCCGCCGTACCGCCAGGGCTGCCACCGGTCGCCGTAGTAACTCTGCGCGGCGTCGGACAGTCCGCGGGCGACCCGAGCGTTCTTGGTCGCGTCGAAGAGATCCTTGAACTCATAGCCGTAGGTCCGACGGATCCAGTCCGAGTGCACGTGGTTGATCTGGAACAGACCGATGTTCAACCAGTCCGGACTGAGGGCGTCGGCCTGATAGTTGGACTCCCGTTGGACGATCCGCATGGCACAGTCGCGCTGGCCCGGCTCGAACGCATTCGACACCGCGACCTGTGCGACCTCCTGGGGAGTGCAACTCACGGCGGAGAAGCCCAGGACCGCCACCGCGCACAGCGCCACCGTCACCGCCCTGAACCGGGGACGGCGTGAGCGCCGGGGAGCCGGTCGCGGTTCGCCGGGTGCGGCTTCGAGGGGCTCGGACATCTGGTCGGGGGTCACGTCGGCGGACTCCTGAAGATCGCGGTCACATTGCAGCTTTGTTACAACCCGATGAAGATTAGTCATCGAACCGCGCCGTGCTGCAACTCCTGGTGCCGCCGGATCGCCACCGTCCCCACCCAGCGGAAGGGCTTGGTTCAGGAGGTCACCTGACGGGACAGGATGCCCAGCGTCGCCCGCAGCGCGCCTTCGTCGAGCACCGGGAAGACCCCCGAGTCACGCCACACCTCGTGCGCGTCGGACCAGTCGTAGTAGCTGGTCGCTTCGGTTCCACCGTCGACCTCTTCGAGGCGATAGCCATAGACGTGACCCAGCGGCGGGTCCATCTGGGACAGAATCGTCCAGGCGATCTCGGTGTCTGGCTCGTATGCGGTGATCTTCACCGTGACGTCGTAACGACCCAGCTCGGGGTAGTCGTTCAGCGATTCACGGTCCATGTGCACCACGAAGGTGTCACCGACCGCGGTCACCGGATCGCCCTCGGCCGATTGCAACATGCCCGACGAGTCGATCGCGACGTGACCCTGCGGGTCGCTCAGCAACGCGAAGATCGCCGCGGCGGGCGCGGCGATCTTGCGGGTGGTTTGGATGCGTCGGTCCTGATCGTCGGCCATGTGCCGAGTCTGCCATCTTCGACGCCTCGGCGGCGTCGCAGGTGGCCGACCTCATCGGCCGGGACGGTCCGGCCGGCGATCAGGCCTTGGAGATCGCCAGGGTGACCTCACCCACGCCGGCGAGTGCCTTGGACACCGGGCAGTTGGCCTTGGCATTCGCGCCGAGCTCGTCGAGCTTCTCTGCTGACACATCGGCGTCGACAGTCGTCTTCAGGTTGATCTTCGTGATCGTGGGCCCGTCGTCGCCCACCATGATCGACACCTTCGCGGTCGTGGAGATCGCATTTGGTGGGGTGCCCTCCTTGGAGAGCAGCAGCGCCAGGAACTGGGAGAAGCAGCCCGCGTGCGCCGCGCCGAGCAACTCTTCGGGGTTGGTGCCGTCGCCGTCTGCGAAGCGGGATGCTTTGGTGAACGTGCCCGACAGACCCGTTCCGGTCGTCATCGTTCCCGAGCCGTCATCGATCGACCCATTCCATGTTGCGGTTGCTGAAGCTGCCATCTCGTCTTTCCTCTCGTCGCGGTGGTCCGTCACCAGCGACGAACCTTGCCGGCGTCAACCCTATGGGGCTGCTTGCCGTCTCCGTCCAGGACGCGATCGAGAATCTCCAGGTCCGGCTGCGATACTGGGCTGATGGCCGAGAACGAAACCACCATCGATGTCGTCGTCGAGATCCCCCGCGGCAGCCGCAACAAGTACGAGGTCGACCACGAGACCGGAGTGATCCGTCTCGACCGCCGACTGTTCTCGGCGACGGTGTACCCCTCGGACTACGGCTTCATTCCCAACACACTCGCCGAGGACGGTGACCCGCTCGACGCCCTGGTGCTGCTGGACGACCCGACGTTCCCCGGTTGCTGGGTGACCGCCCGACCCATCGGGGTGCTGTGGATGGAAGACGAGGCCGGCCCGGACGCCAAGATCATCTGCGAGCCTGCCCTCGACATACGCGTCGAGGCGATCACCGAGATCGACCACCTCCCGACCCATCTGGTCGCCGAGCTGATCCACTTCTTCGACGTGTACAAGGATCTCGAACCCGCCAAGTCGACGACCACCCGGGGAACCGAAGGTTCGGCGTCCGCCTGGGAGGAGATCCGGGCGTCGCAGGCTCGCTTCGAGGCCGCGCACCCCAACGGCTGAACCTGCCCCGGATCCCGCACCCGCCGAGTCGGATCGAACCCCTCGGGTCACGATGCGCGCGAGGATGAACCGCAATGCTCGCCGCCGCGCTGCACGAACTGACTCCTCCGCTGCTCGCCGGCGGTGCGGTGACGCTCGTGCTGTGGGGACTCCTGGTACTGGTCCTCGCTTTCCGCACTCGCCCGCAGAGTTCAGAGGTCCGGCGGGCCGGTTTGGAACTCGGAGGTGACGAGCCGCCTGCAGTCGCCGGGCTGCTCGTCGACGACTGGCGGCCACCGGTCTGGGCAGCAGACGCCACCCTTGTCGATCTCGTGGCACGTGACGTTCTCGACCTTGAACGGCAGGGCGATGGCCGCTCCTGGATCCGTCTGATCGGACCGGCCCCCGCCGAGCTCGCGCCACATGAGAGAACCGTGTACGACCTGATCGCGCGACGGGCGGTCGGCGGCGAGGTGCCACTCGACGCGCTCACCCTCGGTGACGGTCGCGCTGCACGTGCGTGGACAAGGCATTTCGGAACCGAGGTACGTGACGAGGCACGTCGGCGCGGCCTCTCACGCGCCCGGTACGGCGCGGCCACCCGGTTCGTCGTCGCCGCGACCGCGACGCTGCCCGCGGGCCTGATCGCACTCGGCATCGGATCGGCGGCGACCGGTTCGGACGCGCCACCGGTGAGAAGTTCCGCAGTGAGTGCGACGTCAGCATCAGTGTCGGCGTCAGGAGATGTGCTGGGGCCGCTGGTCCTGGCTTTCATGGTGGGTCTGCTGGTTTGGATCGCATTGGTGGCCGTGTTCAAGCAGCTTCCGACCGACCGCGACACCCCCGAAGGGCTGGAGCACGCGGCGCGATGGGCCGGGCTACAGGCGAACCTGGGAGAGGACACCGTGTTCGCGTCCCGACCCGTCGGCGCCGTGGCGATCTGGGATCGGCTACTGGCTTATGGGGTCGCGCTCGGCGTCGCCGAAGGAGCGGCGCGCGACGTCCCCCTGCACGTCCAGTCACGCAACGAGGCATGGAGCCACGTGACGGGACGCTGGCGTCTGGTGAAGATCCGCTATCCGCGTTGGGTGCCACCGGGCTGGGGAAGCCAGGGCGACACGGCCCGACGAATCGGTAGGTCGTGGACGATCGGAGGCGTCATCGGCGGCGTGCTCGCCGTCATCGCGCTGGTCGCCGACGTCGGCGGTACGTTGAGCGGCGGAGAGGCCTGGCAGGACAACACCGCCTCAGGCGTGGCCCGGACGATCGCCGGCTGGAGTCCTGAGATCCTGGGCGTGGTTTCGCTCGCCGTCGCCGCCCGCGGCGTGACGATGTGGGTCCTCGGTGCGCGCGACTGCCGTGAGGAAGCCGTCGTCGAGGGTGAGGTCCTACGACTGGTCGAGTCGAGAGTGCACGTGCGTACGATCGAGGTGTTCGGTCCGCCGAGCGCGGCCGTCGAACGGCAGGTGGAGCAGATGGAGGCCAAGGCGGCGCGCGAGCAACGATCCTGGCGTGCGGCCGTCGACGACGGGTCGACCGATGAGATCCGCGCCTGGCGGACACGGGGACCCACCCCTGCCGGCGTGACCGCGGGCGCGCGGGTCCGTGCGACGGTGGGACCGAACCTCGGCGGTGTCCGCGACCTGGTCGTTGTCGAGCCTGCGCCTCCGACGCCGCCTGTCGGCACCGACGATTCCGTGGCGCCGGGTCCGTTCTGAGAACCGCGCGGCGGCCGGGCGCCCCGCCCGTAGTATGCACTCACATGCACGACCTCGTGATTCGCAACGGCCTCGTGGTCGACGGTTCGGCGGGTGAACCCTTCCACGCGGATGTCGCGATCGACGGCGCCACCATCTCCGCAGTCGGTTCGGATCTCGGCGCGGCGCGCCGGGAGATCGACGCGCAGGGGCGCATCGTCACCCCTGGCTGGGTCGACATGCACACCCACTACGACGCGCAGGCGACCTGGGACCCCGAGTTGACCCCGTCGGGGTGGCATGGCGTGACCACAGTGATCATGGGCAACTGCGGCGTGGGCTTCGCGCCGGCCGCTCCCGATCGTCGCGAGTGGCTGATCGGACTGATGGAAGGGGTCGAGGACATCCCCGGCGCCGCGCTCACTGCGGGCATCCAGTGGGAGTGGGAGACCTTCGGCGAATATCTCGACGCGCTGGATCGGCGCCGCTACGTGATGGATATCGGCACCCAGGTCCCCCATGGCGCACTCCGTGCCTACGTGATGGGTGAGCGGGGCGCGGCGAACGAACCCGCGACCGCCGAGGACTGCGCGGAGATGCGCCGGCTGGCCGCCGACGCGCTGCGTGCGGGCGCGCTGGGGATCTCCACATCACGCACGCCGTTGCACCGCTCGGTCGACGGTGTGCTGGTGCCGGGCACCCACGCCGAGATGGACGAGGTGTTCGCGCTCGGTGACGCGCTGGTCGATGCTGGCCACGGTGGGTTCCAGGGCGCCTATGAGCATCCCGCGCTGCTCGGTGAGATGGGGTGGTTGCGACAGCTCGCCGAACACACGGGCCACCCGGTGACGGTGAACCTGCAGCAGGACGACCAGGCACCGGAGGTGTGGCGCGACATCCTCGCCGAGTTGGACCGTGCCGCCGCAGATGATGTGCCGCTGTACGCGCAGGTGCACGGCCGTCCGGTCGGGATCCTCATGAGTTGGGGTGCGACGGTGCACCCGTTCTCGTTCGCCAATGCGTGGGGGCCCCTCGCGTTCCTGTCGCCTGCGGACCGTCTCGCCCGCCTCGCCGAGCCCGACGTGCGCGCCGCGCTGACAAGTGGCCCGGTGGCCGAGGAATTGTTGGGCGACTTCACGCGGTTCATCACCACGTCGTGGCACAAGATGTTCTGCTTCACAGGCGAGACCGATTACGAACCCGGACCAGAATCGTCTGTCGCGGCGATCGCACAGGCCACGGGGCGCGAACCGGCCGACGTCGCCTATGACCATCTGCTGTCGTCGGGCGGCAACGGCGTGCTGTACTTCCCGCTGTTCAACTACTCCGACGGTGACCTCGGCCCGACCTATGCCATGCACCAGCACCCGCGCACCCGCATGGGCCTCGCCGACGGCGGCGCCCACGTCGGGTCGATCTGTGACGGCTCGACGCCGAGCTTCATGGTCGCCTTCTGGACGCGGGACCGCATGCGCGGCCCGAAGCTGCCACTCGCCCACATCGTCAAACGCCAGAGCCGAGACACCGCGCTGCACTACGGCCTGGCCGACCGGGGGCTGCTCGCCCCGGGTTACCGGGCGGATGTGAACGTGATCGACTACGAACGGCTTGCGATCGACGCGCCACGGCTGGCCTATGACCTGCCCGGTGGTGCCAAACGGTTCGTGCAGGGCTCGACGGGCTACGACGCCACGATCTGCGCGGGTGAGGTGGTCCGTGAGCACGACGAGTTCACCGGCGCCCATCCCGGGCGGCTGCTGCGAGGCCCGACGCCCGAGCCGGTTGGGTGACGCCCCCATCTGATCGGACCACGGCGGGTCCCATCCTCACCCCACGGATCGCGGTCGCCGGCGCGGGCGCGGCCGGCACACTCGTCGCGTTGCACCTGCTCCGGGCCGTCGCGAGACGCGCACTCGGCATCGACGGCCAAGGCGCCGATGACCTGGAGATCGTCCTCATCGATCATGCCGGACCGATGGGTGGCAGCGCAGCGTTCGGCACCGACGACGAACGCCATCTGTTGAACGTGCCCGCGTCGGGCATGAGTGCCTGGCCCGACGACCCAGGTCATTTCCTCGCGTGGCGGAACGACGTGCTCGGGCAGGCGACCGACGCATACGACTTCGTTCCCCGTCGCGATTTCGCGCGGTATCTGCGGGCGATGCTTGATGCGGCCGCCGAGGCGTCACCGACGGTGCGGCTCCAAATACGACGCAACCAGGCGGTCGGCGCAACGCGGACCGCCGAAGGTGTCAGGCTCACCCTCGACGATGGCAGCGGACTCGACACGGATGCGCTCGTCGTGGCAACCGGCCTGGGGACTCCGAGCGCGGAGTGGGCGCCACCTGTTCTGCGTGCGTCGACCCGGTTCATCGCCGACCCATGGGCTCCCGGCGCGCTGGACGCATTGCACGCGAGCGGCGACCGGCCCGGCGACGTCCTCGTGGTCGGCGCGGGGCTGACGATGATCGACATCGTGTTGACCCACCACGACACCGGCGCGGGGCGATCTATCCATGCGATCAGTCGCAGTGGCGCGCTCCCCCGTCGGCATGCCCGGCGGCCGGGGCCCGCGCATCGGGTCGACACCTCCGACTGGGGCAACCGACTCGACGCCATGCGCGAACGGGTCGATGAGATCGTCCGGGATTCGCTCGCCGAGCACGGCGATTGGCGACCGGCGATCGACGGTTTGCGCCCGTCGACCGCATCGTTGTGGGCACGCTTGTCCGAAGATGACCGCGCGACGTTCCTCGCCCACGATGCCGGTGCGTGGAATCGGGCCCGGCATCGCACTCCTCGTTCTTCGACCGACCAACTCGCCGCGCTCGCAGCCGACGGTCGTTTCGATCTGACGGCGGCTCGGGTACGCGCCGTCGAGCCGCTGGCCGATGGCGGCCTGCGGGTCGGACTCGACGACGGATCGAGTCACGAGGTCTCCTGGGTGGTGAACGCGGCAGGTCCGCGCACCGATGTGGCGACGCTCGGCAATCCGTTGCTCGACAACCTGCTGGAGCAGGGCCTGGCCACGCCGGCGACGGCCGGCATGGGATTCTGGACCGACGACGGTCAGCTCGTCGACCATCGCGGGACGGC
>DASSYG010000351.1:0-6802 GCA_035703405.1 Acidimicrobiales bacterium
GGCAACACGCCACAGCGACCGTCTCAGCAATCCTGCCGGGCCGATACTGGTCGAATCCGAGGGCGACTCACCAGATCGGTAACGTTGCCTGCCATGGGATCCGCACCTGACCTCGACCGCGCCCGGACCGTCATCGACACCGCCCAAGAGGTGATCGACGCAGCAACTCGTTCTCTGGCGGCTGCTCCCGGAGGAGTCGACGCCAACCAGGTGCTCGGCTACGACCTGGCCCACGCCGCCTCGGCCGTCGCGACCGGGACCGCACTGCTCGAGTACGGCTCCAAAGGTGAGGCCGAGGCCCGTATCACCGTGGCCTACATCGCGGACGCCGTGGCCGAGATCGCCGGGAAACTGTTCGGGCGCGAAGCCGAATGGGGGGTCGAACCCGGCGCCCTGGACGGCACCCGGGACTTCGTCTCCGCCTACAAGGACCCGGCGTTCCTGTCCCAGATCACCGACCCGGGGCCACGGCACCTCGACGCCGACTTCGAATTGGTCCAGGACACGTTCCGTCGCTTCGCTGATGAAGAACTCTCCCCGATCGCCGAGCACATCCACCGCACCAACGGCGACATTCCCGAACACATCATCTCCGGGCTCGCCGAGATGGGCGCGTTCGGGCTGTCGATCCCCGAGGAATACGGCGGCTACGGCACCGGAGGCGAAGGTGAGTACATCGGCATGGTCGTCGCCACCGAAGAGCTGGCCCGCGGGTCGCTGTGTGCGGGTGGCTCACTGATCACCCGGCCCGAGATCCTCACCCGCGCCCTGCTCGCTGGCGGCACCGAAGAGCAGAAGCAGACCTGGTTGCCCAAGCTCGCCTCGACCGAGGTGCTCAACGCCGTGTCGGTGACCGAACCCGATTACGGCTCCGACGTCGCCGGGGTGAAGGTGACCGCCCGACCGACCGAAGGCGGTTGGCTGATCAACGGTGTGAAGACGTGGTGCACCTTCGCCGGGCGGGCCGACGTGCTCATGGTGCTCGCCCGTACCGACCCCGACCCCAAAGCCGGGCACCGGGGACTGTCGATGTTCATCGTGCCCAAGCCCCAGGCTCCCGGGCACGCTTTCGCGTTCACCCAGGACGCCACAGGCGGCGCCGCCGGTGGCGGCAAGATGGAAGGCCGGGCGATCGACACGATCGGCTACCGGGGCATGCATTCCTTCGAGATCGCGTTCGAGGACTGGTTCGTTGCCGCCGAGAACCAGATCGGCCTCGAAGACGGCCTCGGCAAAGGCTTCTACTACCAGATGGCCGGTTTCGAGAACGGCCGCCTGCAGACCGCCGCCCGGGCCATCGGCGTCATGCAGGCCGCGTACGAATCCGCGGTCGCCTACTGCGCGGAACGATCGGTGTTCGGCCAGACGTTGGATCAGTACCAGCTCACCCAGGCCAAGCTCGCCCGCATGGCCGTGCTGATCCAGGCGGCCCGCCAGTTCTCCTACGTCGTCGCCCGGCTCATGGCCGACGGCGAAGGCACCCGTGAGGCGTCGATGGTCAAGGCCTACGTGTGCCGGGCCGGTGAATGGGTGACCCGTGAGGCCCAGCAGCTCCATGGCGGTTTCGGCTACGCCGAGGAGTACGACGTGTCGCGCTACTTCCTCGACGCCCGGGTGCTTTCGATCTTCGAAGGCGCAGACGAGTTGCTGTGTCTCAAGGTCATCGCCCGCCGCCTCGTCTCCGAACTCGATACCTGAGCACGCCGACGGTGCCAGACGATCGGACCGACCGATCGCCCGGCGCCGACAGTCCCGCCGCGAGTCGGTCACGCCGCGAGTCGATGGTCGGCTCGCAGATCGTCCTCAGTTCGGTGTTGTCGTCCCCAGCATGGTGATCGCCACGATCAGGACGATGACGACCACCATGATCGCCACGCCGATCCAACCGAGGATCCGCCCAGCCGTCGCCATGCCTTCGCCGGTCTGGGTGCCACCCGAATAGCGGATCTCGCGTGCGGCCTGATTACCGATGACGATGGCGAAGATCGAGACGATCTGGCAGACCACGAGGCCGATGATCCCGAGCACCAGCGACGTCGTGGCCTTGTTGTTCGTCTGCTGGGGGTATCCCTGAGCAGCATACGGAGCCCCGCCGTACCCGGGAGGGGGATAACCAGGTTGTGCGTACGCGCCCGGCGTGGCGTACCCGGGATACGGCGGCGGTCCCGACGGCGCAGTGCCCATCGGAGCCACCGGAGGCGCCATCGGCGGACCCGAAGGCCCGAGTGGAATCCGGCGCACGCCACAGCTCGGACACGCATTGGCTTCTGGGGGAATTGGGGTGCCGCAATTGACGCACGGTTCGACCGGGCCGCCCAACGGCTTGGTTCCTTCATGGGTGCTCACGTCGCAACCTCTGTTCTCATCGAGCCGGAAACCTACTCCGGTCGGGCGCATTCGGGTCGATCAACAGCCAGGGCTGCCCGGTTGGGCGATGCAGAAGTCGCTGGTGGGAGAAGGCGAGAATCCATCGCCTTCGATCGAACTGAAACGCGGGCCGGCGCTGTTGCCGAGCATGAGAAGTGCCGCGAAGCCGACGAACACCAATACGGTGAGCGCGAGGCCGACCCATCCCAGGATCCGGCCCGCTTGGGCAATGCCGTCGCCCTGCTGGACTCCGCCGCTGTTACGGATCTCCTGTTTCGCCTGCCCGCCCAGGACGATGCCGAGGATCGGCCCGATCAGGTAGCAGAAGAAGAATCCGAGAATCGCAAAGACGAGCGACGCGACAGCCTTGCCGTTCGTACTGGGAACCGCGGCCCCGATGTATCCGGTCGGTGACCCATATCCTCCCGGCGCTCCCCCATGGGGTTGTCCGTATCCACCCGGCGCTCCCCCGTAGGGAGGTTCACCAGGCGGTCCCGGAGTGCCACCGTACGATGATCCGCCCGGCGCTCCCGACGACGGTGGCATCCCTGGGGAGCCGACGAACTCCTTTGGTGGCTGCAGCGTCCCTCCGCTCGATGACAGCGGCGACGTGGCCCCGATGACCGCGCCACACACGTCACAGGACACTGCGGAACGGACCATCGATGCCCCACACGTGGGACAGCGCCGTTCAGGTCCACCGTCTCGCCTCGTCACCGTTTTCTCCGATCCCGCGGTAGTGGTTTCGGAGCGTACCAGACAGGTGCGCGCCGAAATTGCTCATCGGGTCGCGATGGGCGCGGTCCCTCGCCCGGGCGGATGGATCCGCCGGAGCACTTCGACGCCGTCGGCTTGCATCGCCACCTGGAACTCGCCGCTCGCCTTGATCGATTCGTACAACTCGCGGGTTTCTCCGTTCAACAGCGCCGTGTCCATGACGATCCAGTCGACGGCCCCAGGGTCACCACGGTCGTCGGGCGAGATGCCGTAGTTGGAGTTCCGCCACGGATTCGGGAAGGTGTAGATGAACTCACGATGGGTCAGGTGCGGCACCATCAGATAGTCCGCGGATACGCCGTCGCCGGGACGGATCAACCTGACCGCGGCCTCCTTGGCCGACTGGTTCGCCGGCTCGGTGAGCGGCCAGTACCCCGCCCGGTAGTTGTCGGGGCTCCACGGTCCGGCGCCGTGGGCCGAGCCGGTCCACACGGCAGCGCACAGGCCCAGCACCACCGCCGCCTCGCCGAGCCATCGCCGACGCCGTGACAGCCACCACGCCGCCTCGATGAAGCTGATCGCCAACGCGGCGGTGGGAAGCGCCTGGTAATGGAACTTGTCGCTCCAGGTGAAGTCCGCGGTCGAGGAGATGTCGACGAACCATTGGGGCGCGCCGATCAGCCAGGTCACCGGCGAGAGCACCGCCACGTAGCCGAACGACTGATGGAGCCGGGACGAGTACGCGAGTGCGTCGTTGTCGGCCCAGCGGTCGACAAGGCGACTCGGATGGATCACCGAGTTGGTCACCACCTGGGTGGGCGTGTCCCCGAGGTCGCCATAGATCCCGCCGTAGACCGTCCCTCCGGCGACCTTCGGGACCATGAACGCGCCGAAGATCACGAACCACAGCGCCGCCGCGACCACGACCGGGACCCCGAGACGCCACTTGCGGCGGATCACCCACACCAGTCCCATGCCGACCAGTGCGAGCGCGAGGTCTTCCTTCCAGATGATCGTGGCGAAGAAGCTGCCGCCGAATGCCCACCACAGCCGCCGCGGAATGTCGACCGATTCGTCCATCCGCTGCACGATCCGCTGACCGAACAGCCAGGTCGCGAACAGAAACGGGAGCGCCATGCATTCGGCGTGGAAGCCCTCCTGGACCCACCACTGCACGCTGGGTTGCGCCAGCCACGCGAGTCCGACCGCGGCCGACATCCACGGGCGGCCGAACCGGTCACGGGCGATCAGGTACAGGATCGGTGCGCACGACGCCAGCAACACCGCGTTCAGCACGTGCCAGGCGTTCGGTCCCGCACCGATCCAGGTGAACGGTGCCAGAAAGAAGAACGCGAACGATGCGTGATTGCCGAAGAATGGCACGCCACGCACGGTGGAGAAGCCCCGGAAGTGCGCGAGCTGCCAGATGAGTTGGTCCTGGATACCGGTGTCGAAGTCGAAGGTCCCGAAGCGATTCTGACGCAGCACGATCAGCCGGCCGAGCGTGATGGCCCAGTACAGGGCGGCCACCACCACGACGGTGAACATCGCCCGCTCCGAACGAAACAGCGGGCCGACCATTTCCGAGAGCGATCGCTGCGACGAGCGACTCGGCTGCTCGGGGGATCGACGCCCGGAGCCCCGGGTCGGGTCCTGGTCGGGGGCGTCGTCGGCTTCGGTTGTGGCGTTCGGGCTGCTCATCCGCGTAACGTTCGATCTTCGGTCGACGGCGACGTCTCCGGGCACTGGCCCGACCGCTGAAGACTAGTTTTCGCGCCGGGAGACGACCGTCCCGGCCACAGACCGCCCAGGCCACCCCGTGCTCCTCTCGCCACTCGTGATCGCCCTTCCGTGAATCCACCCACATCCCATCCCACCGGTGTCCGCGTGACCGCGGCGAGCATGCGTGGCGCAGCCCGACTCGCCCGTGCCGCGGGCCTGGGCGGCTCGGTCATCGGGGGCCATCTCGGGCTGCGTCTCGACCCGGGGTTGCTCGCCAAGCTCGCCGCTCATCGACGCATCGTGACGGTGTCGGCGACGAACGGCAAGACCACCACCACCAACCTGCTCACCGCGGCGCTCGCGACCGCCGGACCGATCGTGTCGAACACCCAAGGTTCGAACCTGGCGACCGGGCTCGCCGCGGCGCTCGCCGCTGACCTGCACATCGCACGGGCCGCACTCGAGGTCGACGAGGCCACCCTGGCCGCGACCGCCTTCGAGTTGGCGCCCACCACGATGGTGCTGGCGAATCTGAGCCGCGACCAGCTCGACCGATACGGCGAAGTGCGGATCGTGGCCGAGAAGTGGCGGAACATGCTCGGCGACCTGGCCCGTGCGGGCATGCATCCCCAGGTCGTGGCCAATGCGGACGACCCGCTGGTCACCTGGAGCGTCGCCGATCACACCGAGGTGACCTGGGTGTCGGTCGGCTCCCCCTGGACCGCCGACGCGCTGGTCTGTCCGGATTGTGCCGCACCGGTCATCCATTCGGCCTCCGACTGGCACTGCACCGGCTGTGATCTGGCCCGACCGACGCCCGACGTCTCCCTGGTCGACCACACGGTGATCCTCCACGACGAAGCCAACCGCGAGGTCGAACTCGCGCTGTCACTTCCCGGTGCGTTCAACCTGGCGAACGCCACGATGGCACTGACCGCGGCCCGGACCTTGGGGATCGACCCGTCGGTGGCGGCGACGGCGATGCGCGCGACCGACGAGGTGGCGGGTCGCTACGCGACGATCGAAGCCGGCGGACGCCGGATCCGCCTGTTGATGGCGAAGAACCCTGCCGGTTGGCAGTCGTCGTTGGACATCGTCGCTCCTCCACCGACCCCCGTGGTGGTGGCGATCAACGCCCGGGTCGCCGACGGACGTGACCCGTCGTGGCTCTGGGACGTGCCCTTCGAGCGTCTCGTCGGTCGACGGGTCGTCGCTGCGGGCGATCGCGCCGACGACCTGGCCGTCCGTCTGCACTACGGCGGGGTCGACCACGAGGTGCACGCCGGAGGGGCCCTCGACGCATGCCGGACCCTCCCGGTCGGTCCGATCGACCTCATCGCGAACTACACCGCGTTCTCCGACACCCTGGCCGCCCGATGAAGCCCAGCCCCAAGCGCAACGCACCGGTCAGGATCGTCCAGCTCTTCGGGGACCTGTTGGGTACCTACGGCGACGGCGGGAATGCCCTCGTCCTGGAGCGTCGGGCCGCGTGGCGGGGCATCGCGGCGACGCGTGTGGACGTGACCGCACTCGACGCCATTCCCGACGACGGCGACATCTATGTGATCGGGGGCGGTGAGGACGGCCCCCAGAGTCGGGCCGCCCGTCTGCTCGCCGAGTCGGGAGCATTGCACGTCGCGGTCGCGAACGGTGCCGCGGTGCTCGCGGTGTGTGCGGGGTTCCAGATCATGGGTCGGTCCTTCGACGGTCCCGACGACGCGCCGGTTGCCGGGCTGGGACTGTTGGACGTCACCACGACGCGCACGCGCGGGTCCCGCATCGTCGGCGAGGTGCTCGTCGACGCGGATCCGACGCTGGGTGTGGGTCGGCTGACCGGTTATGAGAACCACGCAGGCGTGACCCGGCTCGGCGACGGTGCGATGCCGCTGGGTCGGCTCGTCACTTCGCCGTCGTCGGCGCAGCCGTCGAACCGAAACGAAGGTGCCTTCCAGCAACGGATCATCGGTACGTACCTGCACGGCCCGGTCCTGGCCCG
>DASSYG010000019.1:0-13194 GCA_035703405.1 Acidimicrobiales bacterium
CCATCGCCATCAGTTACGAGGACAACTCCGCGAGCTGACCGGGCGACGCTCACCGACAGACGCTCAGCTCAGACGAATACGAAGGCGCCGTCGGAAGCGATCCGCGCGCTGGTGCCGACCGTTTCATCGGCTTCGATACGCGCCATGGTGTCCGGGTCGGTGCTGGTGCCCCATGCCCGGGCTCCCGCGGGAGTGCGGGCCGTGATGATCCCGCGCTCGGGGGCTCCGTCGCGGTCGTGCATGACCGTGCACGACTCGACGGTCGCGTCGCCGTCGTAGTCGTCGTCGACCGGGATCGAGCCGACGGCGTCGATCTCGTCCTGTGGCTTCGCCCACGCGTACCGACGGCCCGACGGCTCGGTGGAGTACACCCCGAAGGCGTGCTTCGTGAAATAGCCCCCGTTCGCCGACACCAATCCAGAGCCCCGCTTGGTCCGCAGTTCCTCGACGGTCGTCGCGATCGAGTGGCTCACATAGTTGCTCCACGGCCCACCGGCGAAGGGCAATCCTCCGGTGACGGTCAGGTCGCGATCGTCACGCAACCCGAGCTCGTGAGCCGCGATCTGGACCGCCACCGGAAAGCAGGAGTAGAGATCGACCGTCGTGAGCTCCGCGGCTTCGACGCCCGCCAACTCGAGCGAGAGGCGACCGGCGATCCGCATCGCCGGGGACCCGGCGAAGGTCGGGCGATTCGATGTGAACGTGGTGTCGCCGCCGTCGGTGCCCGAGAGGGGAAACACCCACCGGTCGTCGTCGAGCCCGAGTGACCGGGCGGTCGCGACAGTGGTGATGATCAGCCCGGCGCCCTGGTCGACCCGCTCGTAGGAGTTGACGAGCTTGCGGTAGGGGAAACCGACCATCCGGTTGTGGTCGTCGGGGGAGTCGATCTGCTCGGGCGTGTAGGCGACGCGATTCCAGGCGTGCGGGTTCGCGGCGGCGACCTGACTCATCCGGGAAGCGAGCTCGGCGATCCGGCGGCGGTTCTCGTCGATGGTCCAGCCGTTGGCCGCGCGCCAGGCACTCTCGAACAGCGGATAGATCTGGATCGGCATGACCACACCACGGGAAAGCTCGGACTCCATGAACAGCGGCACGTCGGCGTCGAGCCAGGCGTCGGGTTCGACGCTGTCGTCCTGGACGGTCCAGTCGGGGCTCACCCCGGCCCGACGCATCTGTGCCTTGGAGGAGGCGGCTTCGGCTCCGGTGACCAGAACGATCTCGGCGTCACCTGACGCAAGGTCACGACAGGCGCCGTTCACGACCATCTGAGGGACGTTGCCACCGATGTGGGTGTAGGCGGTCGTCGCCCCGTCACAGCCCAGGGCGGTCGCCACCAGACGGGCCGGGTCGCGGTAGCGCCACCCGAACACGTTGACCGATCGGACCGAATCGGCCTTGGCCACGATGCCCGGGTCTCCTGCGTCGTCCGCGGCGGCCCGCAGCGCGGTGAGCATCAGCTCGACGGGTTCCAGCGAGGGCTCGCCGCGATCGACCCGCTGATTGTGCTGGCCGACACCCACGATGACAGGTGTGCGGTCGTCCAGGCTTCCCGATCGGCTCATGAACCCATTTCAGCCCGCGGACTGACCGCCGGGTCAATTCGGATCGTTCCGGCGACTCACTGCCTCGGCCGAGAGCGGCACTGATCGGTAGACTCAGTCCATCAACATCGAGTTCATGTGCACCGGAAATCAATGCCGCTCGCCGATGGCCGAGGCGTTCCTGGGTCGACGCGTGGCCGAGCGGGGGCTCGACGTCACGGTCACCTCCAGTGGCTTGCTTCCTGCGGGGACCCCGGCGGCCGATGAGGTAATCGACCTGATGGCCGAACGCGGCATCGACGTCACCGCGCACCGGAGCCGGACCGTCGACGCCGGCATCATCGATTCGGCCGATCTGATCCTCGGCATGGAACGGCACCACCTGACCGAACTCGTCGCGATCACGCCCGAGGCCTATACCCGATTCTTCACGCTGCCTGAGTTCGTGCGACGGGTCGAGGCACTCGACCCGGAGGAGACGTCCGGTGTCGACCTGGCCGACATCGTGACGCTGATCGCGGAGACCCGGGGTCGGCGTGAGTTGCTGCGCATCACCGTGGCCGATGAGATCCCCGATCCGATCGGCCGCTCCGGCAAGGTCTTCGACCGGGCCGCGAACGACATCTCCTCACTTGTCGATCGCCTCGCCGACGCCCTTTGGCCGGCTCCCGAACCCGCGCACGTCGGGGCCGACTGATGCAGATCGCGATCGGATCCGATCATGCCGCCTATGCACTCAAGTGGAAACTCGTCGATGCGCTGACCGCCGACGGCCACGAGGTCGTCGACGTGGGCACCCATGACACCGTGTCGGTCGACTACCCGATCTTCTGCGCCGCGGTGGGTCGGGCGGTCGCTGCGGGTCGGGCGGAGCGGGGCATCGTGCTGGGCGGCTCGGGTCAGGGCGAGCAACTCGCCGCGAACAAGGTCGCGGGAGTGCGCGCCGCGCTGTGCAACGAGCTCTACACCGCCCGGATGTCCCGCGCCCACAACGACGCGAACGTGTTGTCGATGGGCGCCCGGGTGGTCGCCGACGCGCTCGCGCTCGAGATCACCCGGCTGTGGTTGACCACCCCCTTCGAGGGCGGGCGACACCAGTACCGGATCGACGAGCTGACGGCGCTCGAGGAACGGTTTTCGGACCCCGAGGCCCAGGACACCTATCTTGCAGGTCTGTGGGCCGACCTTCCCGCGTCCGCCCGCGGTGACGAGGAAGTTGCATTCACCCAGCGCACCGCAACCCCCTGAAGGAGTCTGAGCATCCATGACCTGGCCCACTGCACGCGACACCGAGGTGTTCGGCCTCATCGACGACGAGGTCGCACGACAGAATTCGACGATCCAGCTGATCGCGTCGGAGAACTTCGCGTCGCCTGCAGTGATCGAGGCGACCGGGTCGGTGCTCACCAACAAGTACTCCGAGGGCTATCCGGGGAAGCGCTACTACGGCGGCAACGAGGTCATCGACCGGGTCGAGGACGTCGCCCGCGACCGGGTCCGTGAACTCTTCGGAGCAGACCACGCCAATGTGCAACCCCACTCGGGGGCGAACGCGAACCTGGCCGTCTACCAGGCGCTGCTCGAACCCGGCGATGCGGTCCTCGGTCTCCGTCTCGACCAGGGCGGCCACCTCACCCACGGTTCGCCGGTGAACGCGAGCGGGATCCTGTATCAGTTCTCGTCCTACGGCGTGACCGCGTCCGACGAGCGCATCGACTTCGATCAGGTGCGCGAAGTCGCCCACGCCACGAAGCCGAAGATGATCGTGGCCGGCGCGACGGCGTATCCACGAATCATCGACCCCGAACCGTTCCGCAAGATCGCGGACGAGGTCGGAGCGCTGTTCATGTTCGACGCCGCGCACGTCGCGGGTCTGATCGCCGGCGGCGTCCACCCGAACCCGGTGCCCTTTGCCGATGTGGTCACCTTCACCACTCACAAGACCTTGCGTGGTCCCCGTGGTGGTTGCATCCTGAGCCGTGACGAACACGCGAAGGCGATCGACAAGGCCGTGTTTCCCGGGATGCAGGGTGGTCCGCTCGACCATGTGATCGCGGCGAAGGCGGTCGCGTTCAGGGAAGCCGCGACGCCAGAGTTCGCCGACTACGCGCACCGGATCACCACCAACGCCCGGCGTCTCGCCGAGGCTCTCGCAGCGGGTGGGCTTCGCTTGGTGTCCGGCGGCACCGACAACCACTTGTTGCTGGTCGACCTGCGTTCCTTCGACGAAGAGCTGTCGGGCAAGAAAGCGCGTCTGGCGCTCGACCGCGCGGGGATCAGCCTCAACGAGAACACCGTTCCCGACGACCCGCGCCCGCCCTATGTCGCCAGTGGCCTGCGTATCGGCACGCCGGCAATCACCACTCAGGGCATGGGTGCGCCCGAGATGGACACGATCGCGGAGTTGATCCTGCGGGTGTTGAACGGCCACGAAGACGACTCGACCATCACGGCGGTCCGCGCCGACGTCGCCGAGTTGTGTGCTCGGTTCGCGCCCTACCCGACGGCCTGAGCGCGCCGAAGGGTGCGCACGCGACGATGGGGGACGATGGCGGTAGGCGACTCGTGAAGGCGGTGGGCTGAATGGTGCTGCGCTGGACCAGCCTGGCGCTGGTACTGGTCGTGTCGGCGGCCGTCACCGCGGTGCTCACCCCGTTCGTCCGGCGGGTGGCCGTGCGACGTGGGCTGGTCGTGGTGCCCGACGCCAACCGGATCCACGAACGGCCCGTGCCCCAGCTCGGTGGCGTCGCGATGTTCTGTGGCTTTCTCGCCGGTCTCGCGGTGGCGTGGATGTCTGGCGGCTTCCAACAGGTGTTCGCGGCTCGGCTGACGATCCTCGGTGTGCTCGCCGGACCAGCGGTGATCTGGGCGGTCGGGACGATCGACGACCTCCACGAGGTGTCGGCACCGGCGAAGACCGCGGGCATCGTGCTCGGCGGGTCGGTCCTGTACTGGATGGGCGTGTCGATGGACTACTTCCGGATCCCCTTCGCCGGCACGATCGTGCTGTCGGCCGACTGGAAGCCGCTTCTGGTGGTGCTGTGGGTGTTTGCGATGACCACGGCGGTCAACCTCATCGACGGACTCGACGGGTTGGCCGCGGGAATCGTCGCGATCGCGTCGGGGTCGTTTCTGTTGTACGGGCACAAGCTGCTCACCGCCGGGGTGATCAGCTTCGACAATCCGTCGATCCTCATCGCCACGATCACGCTCGGGTTGTGTCTGGGGTTTCTGCCGTGGAACCTGCACCCGGCGAAGATCTTCATGGGAGACGGCGGGGCGTTACTGCTCGGCACGCTGCTGGCCGTGTCGACGATGCTGGTCGGGGGTCGCACCACCGAACCGTTCAGTGGGCAGACCTACTTCTTCTTCGCGCCGCTTTTCATCCCGATCTTCATCCTGGGTGTGCCCATCGTCGACACGATCTTCGCGATCATCCGGCGTACCAAGAGTCGTACGGGGGTCGCCAACCGTGACGTCGACCACCTGCACAACCGACTGATCCGTATGGGCCACGGTTACTGGCGCAGCGTCGTCATCCTGTGGCTGTGGACCGCGCTGCTGTCGGTGTTCGTGCTTTATCCGGCCTACACGGGCAAGGGCAACGGACTCGTCCCGATCCTGCTCGCCGCGCTCGGGCTCGGCCTCTACACCTGGTTCCGGCCCGCACGCCGAAACGGTGACCACAACGGTGACGACGACGGCATCGCTCTCGACCCGACGCCGCCGACGGGCGAGGGCGTCCACGACCATGCCGCGACCGATCCTACTGCGACTGATCCGGTGGGCTGAGAATTTGCAGTCGACCAGCGCCGGATCTAGATTGAGCATTCCTTCACAAGCTGCCCTACATCGGATGCCCGATGGTCGGCGGGGGTGCACGGTCGCACCCACCGGCACCACACGAGCATGTCGACCTCCACAGATGAGAGCCCAGTGCATCTGCGATCTCGCCCGGAATCGAACCCGCCACTCCACGGCGCGCGAACCATGGCGACGAGTTCTTTCGATTTTCGCCCGGTCTCGACCTCCGCTCTGGCGGCCCGGACGCGGACGAGCGTCGGTCGCGACCTCCGAAGGTGTCAGGCTGGTCGGGTCATGTCCCCTTCGAGCGACCAGGACCGTCCCTCCACCGACCGCGACGGAGTCATCAGTCCGCTGCGGTTCCTCTCCGGCGGGTTGGAGTTCGCGGTGACCTGTCTGGCCGCGGCGTTGGCTGGCAAGTGGCTCGACGGCCGCTTGGGAACCGAACCGTGGTTCACCGCCGGATTGCTGATCCTGGCATTCGCCACCGCGACCTGGTTACTGCTACGAAGCCTGTCCCGCACGGGCGGGAATGCCGACCAGAGCAACGAAGGCAAGACCACGTGAGCGCCCGAGTCGACCGGGCCACCGTGCTCTTCGTGGGATCCGCGCTCCTCGTGGTCGTGGCCGTCCTGGCATCGATGGCGGTCGACAGCGCCACGACTCGCGGGCTGCTGATCGGCGCGTCGCTGGGTCTGGTGAACATGATCCTCGGTTCGTACTTCACCAGTCGCTCGCTCGCCGGTGAACCCGGCGCGGTCCTCATCAACATCGCCGCCGGCTTTGGAGCACGCTTCATGGTGCTCATCGGCCTACTGGCCGTCTTCACGTTCGTGACGAGCCTGGGCGTGAGCCCGGCGGCATTCGGCTTCACGTTTCTGGCCCTCATGTTCGTCTACTTCGGGATCGAAGCTGCGCTCGCGCTCCGGTTCCAGCGCCGGGAGGCCGCATGATTCTCGGCATCGAGGCCGATCACATCGTCCACGAGCTGCTGAACTACAAGCTCGTCGGCCCGATCGACGCTCACGTCCTTCTGCTGATCATCGCGTCCGGGATCCTGATCGTCGGGTTCGGTTGGGCCGCGAAGGCGATGCCGACGTCCGCGCCACGCAACACCGGATTCCTCGCGCTGCTCGAGTTCGGCCTGGTCTGGGTCCGGGACGAAGTGGCGTATGCGTTCATGGGACCCGAGGATGGCAAGAAGTATCTGCCGTTCATCTGGACGTTGTTCTTCTTCGTGCTCGTTTCGAACCTGTTGGGTCTGACACCGTTCCCGATCTCCCCGGGCGGCCTCGACAAGGGCGACGCGTTCGCGGTGGCGACGGGCAACATCGCCGTGACCGCCGCGCTGGCGCTCATCACGTTCGTGCTCACGACCGCGGCCGGCTTCTCCCGTCAAGGTCCGGGCAAGTACTTCGCCACCCTCGTGCCCCACGGGCTCCCGAAGGTGCTCGTCCCGCTGATCTTTCTCATGGAGTTCATCGGTCTGTTCACCAAGCCGTTCGCCCTCATGATCCGGCTCTTCGCCAACATGGTGGCCGGTCACGCGCTGCTGGCGATCCTGTTCTCGATGCTGGTCGGCGTCGCGGCGCTCAGTGGGGGCCAAGTCGCCCTCACCGTCGTCGGTATCGTCGGCATCGTCGGTGTGCTGTTGCTGGAGGTACTGATCTCACTTCTCCAGGCGTACATCTTCGCCGCGCTGTCCGCCACGTTCATCGCGATGGCGATCAACCCCGGGCACTGACCCGAACAACCCTTTTCCACCCCATTGTTCACCTCACAGATCTCCTCTCAAGAGAAAATCACAAGGAGCAACCAACAACCATGAACCTTCTCGGACTGATCACGCTCATCGCCGCTGAAGTCCCGACCTACGGTGGCATCGGCGCCGGTATCGGTGCCGGCCTCGCAGCCGTCGGTGCCGGCCTCGGCATCGGTCGTCTCGCTCAGGGTGCCGCCGAGGGCATGGCGCGCCAGCCCGAAGAGTTCAGCCGCCTTCAGGGGTTCGCCATCATCATGGCGGCCCTGGTCGAAGGTGTTGCACTCTTCGCCGTCGTGGTCGCCTTCCTCTCGATGAGCAAGTAGTAGCCCGTCGTGATGTTCGCTGCAGAATCATCACCGAACCTCATCGAGTTCAACCCCGCGGCCTTCTTCTGGACCCTGGGCCTCTTCCTGTTCACCCTCTGGGTGCTCTCGAAGATCGCCTGGCCCATGCTCACCAAGAAGATGGAAGAGCGTGAGGTCCGGATCTCCGAAGGGTTGCGCAAGGCCGAAGAAGCCGAAGCTCGCGCCCAGGAACTCGCCGGCCGTCAGGAGCAGATCCTGAACGAGGCGCGCGTCGAGGCGAAGCAGCTCATCGCCGACAGCCGTGCCGCGGCCGAGACTCAACGGGCGTCGTTGGTCGAATCCGCCCAGGTCGACATCGCTGCGGAGCGCGAACGCGCCAAGCGTGAGATCGACCTGGAACGGGCCCGTGCCATCGACGAGCTGAAGTCCACCACGGTGGATCTCACCCTCGAGGCGTCCACCGAGTTGTTGGGACGCGAACTCGACGACGCCGATCATCGTCGGATGGTCCGCAACCTCATCGACGAGCTGTCCGCCCGTGACGTCGTGAACGAGGTGGCCGGCCGACTGTGAGTGCTGCGAACGTGGTCGCCCGCATCTACGCGCAGGCGCTCTATGACATCGGTGCCGAAAAAGGCTCACTCGCCCAACTCGACGACGAGTTGCAAGCGGTACGCGACGTCATCGCCCAGCTCGATCCGGACCTGCGCACCTTCATCGAGATGCCGCAGTTCCCCAGGGATGCAAAGTGGCAGGTCATCCGCACGGCCTTCGACGGAAAGGTCTCCCACGACGTTCTGGGGTTGCTCCACGTCTTGATCTCCCGTCGGCGCGAGAAGCTCGTCGCCGACGTGGCGTTCGAATTCTCAGAACTGGTGAACGAAGGCCTGGGCCGGGTCCACGCCGATGTCATCACCGCCAAACCGCTCGATGACGAACTGCTCGCCGCATTGCGACGAGTGCTCGAAGAATCCACCCGGCGCGAAGTCGTGCTCGACATGCGCGTCGACCCGGCGATGATCGGGGGCGTCCGGCTCAGCCTGGGCGACCTGGTCGTCGACGGAACCACGCGTCGTGCGCTGCACGATCTGCGCCGCTCGCTCGCCGCCTCGCTGGTATAAGGAAACGAACATGGAAATCAGGACCGACGAAATCTCATCCCTCATCCGCAGTCAGATCGAGAACTTCGATGTCGATCTGCAGGTCGACGAGGTCGGCACCGTGCTCGAGGTCGGTGACGGTATCGCCCGTGTGTACGGTCTCGACAAGGTCATGGCCTCGGAGATGGTCGAGTTCGAGAATGGCTCGCTCGGCCTCGCCCTGAACCTCGAAGAGGACTCGGTCGGCATCGTCATCCTCGGCGAATACGTCGACATTCGGGAAGGTCAGACCGTCAAGCGGACGGGCCGGGTGCTCTCGGTTCCCGCCGGTGACGGGCTCATCGGTCGGGTCGTGAACCCACTGTCCCAGCCGATCGACGGCAAGGGGCCGGTGGAGACCGTCACCCTGATGCCCGTGGAGGGCGCGGCGCCGGGCATCTCGGACCGCCAGCCCGTGACCGAACCGTTGTCGACGGGCATCAAGGCGATCGACGCCATGATCCCCATCGGGCGCGGCCAGCGTGAGCTGATCATCGGTGACCGTGAGACCGGCAAGTCCTCGATCGCGCTCGACGCGATCATCAACCAGAAGGGCACCGGCGTCATCTGCGTGTACGTGGCGATCGGCCAGAAGGCTTCGACGGTCGCCGGAGTGGTCGAGTTGCTGACCCAGCACGGCGCGATGGACTACACGATCGTCGTGGCCGCCACGGCCGACGACCCCGCGCCGATGCAGTACATCGCCCCGTATGCCGCCACGGCGATGGCCGAGTACTTCATGTACCAACAGAACAAGGCCACCCTGTGCGTGTACGACGACCTGTCCAAGCAAGCCGCCGCCTACCGTGAGCTGTCGCTGCTGTTGCGCCGCCCGCCGGGCCGCGAGGCCTACCCCGGGGACGTGTTCTACCTGCACTCCCGCCTGCTGGAGCGTTCCGCGAAGTTGCACGACGACCTGGGTGCCGGCTCGCTCACCGCGTTGCCGATCATCGAGACCCAGGCCGGCGACGTCTCGGCCTACATTCCGACCAACGTGATCTCGATCACCGACGGCCAGATCTACCTCGAGCCCGACCTGTTCTACGCCGGTGTGCGACCCGCGGTGAACGTGGGTATCTCGGTGTCCCGGGTGGGTGGAAACGCCCAGACCAAGGCCATGAAGAAGGTCGCCGGGACGCTGCGTCTGGACCTCGCCCAGTACCGGGAGCTCGAGGCATTCGCCCAGTTCGCATCCGACCTCGACGCTTCGGCGAAGGCGCAGCTCGCCCGTGGTGAGCGCACCGTGGAGCTGCTCAAGCAGGGCACCGCCGAAACCAAGCCGATGGCCGAGCAGGTCGCCGCGATCTACGCAATCGGTCAAGGGTTCATGGACGACATCCCGATCGACGACATCCTGCGCTTCGAAGACGAACTGCTCACCTCGCTGCGCGACTCGAAGAGTCCGACCTTGGCGAAGATCGCCGAGACCGGCGGCTGGGACGACAATATCGCCGCCGCCCTGAAGACCGAGATCGCCAACTTCAAGAAGAACCTCTGGAAACCGACGGAGGTGGCGGCCTAGTCAGGGCCGGGAGCAACCATGGCCGATCAGCCGAAGGTCATCCGCAAACGGATCAAAAGCGTCGAGTCGACGCGCAAGATCACGCGCACCATGGAGATGGTGGCCACCGCCAAGCTCCGCGCCGCGCAGGACCGGGTGTCGTCGTCGGGCCCGTACATGGAGAACCTGCGTCACCTCATGGGCGACATCGGCGGCAGCGACGTGGACGTGTCCACCTGGCCCCAGTTCGACATACGCGAGGTGAAGCGGTCGCTGATCTTCGTGGTCACGGGCAACCGTGGTCTGTGCGGCGGCTACAACGCCCATCTGGTGTCGTTGGCCCGTCGGGTCGCCGATGCCAAGCTCGCCGAGGGCAAGGAGATCGAGCTCTACGTCGCCGGCAAGAAGGGCGCGAGCGCGCTGCGTTTTGCCGGTTACGACCTCACTGCGACCTTCTCCGACGAACTCCTCGACAACCCGACTTTGGACGAAGCCGAGTTCTTCCTCGATCAGATCCGTTCGCCGTTCCTGCGGCGCGACGTCGACGAGGTCGTCATCGTGTACGCCCACTGGGAGAGCTCCGCCCGCCAGCCGCCCAGCACCCTGTCGCTGTACCCGATCGCCCCGGACGCGGCAGCCGAAGGTGCGTCCGGAGCGCCGATCTTCGAGCCGTCCGCGTCGGCAATTCTCGACCGGCTGCTGCTGCGTTATGAGCGCCAGGTGATGTATTCGGTGCTCGCCGAAGCGGTGGCATCCGAACAGGTCGCCCGCAGAATGGCGATGAAGCAGGCAACCGACAACGCTGCAGAGATCGCAGATGAATTGAACCTCAAGTACAACAAGGCCCGCCAGGCGATGATCACCAAGGAACTCTCCGAGATCATCGGCGGCGCCGAAGCGCTCAAGGGTTGAGCCCGCCGTGCCCACCCGACCCCGACTCGAAATGCCACGACCCGAACGACCGGTTCGTGACCTGCCAGGACTCGAAACGAAGGAAACCATGCGATGACCGACACGACGATGCAGGCCGACAACTCACCGGCCGGCGCAGACCAGTCCCGGCCGTCCGGCCGGGTGACCCAGGTCATCGGACCGGTGCTCGACGTCGAGTTCGAACGCCAGGAGGACCTGCCCGAGATCCACACCGCGCTGCGTATCGACGCCGGTGAAGGCGACGCCGCGATCTCACTCGTCGCCGAAGTGGCCCAGCAGATCGGCCGCAACCAGGTCCGTGCGGTGTCGATGTCGTCCACCGACGGCGTCGTCCGAGGCACCGCCGTGGAGAACACCGGCGCGCCGATCTCGGTGCCCGTCGGCGAAGAATGCCTCGGTCGGGTGTTCAACCTGTTCGGCGAGCCCGTCGACAAGCGTGGCCCGGTGAATGCCAAGCAGTATCGGCCGATCCACGCTCCGGCTCCGAAGTTCCAGAGCCTGACCACCCGGACCGAGCTGTTCGAGACCGGCATCAAGGTGATCGACCTGCTCGCGCCGTACGCCAAGGGCGGCAAGACCGGCCTGTTCGGTGGCGCCGGGGTGGGCAAGACCGTGATCATCCAGGAGCTCATCAACAACGTCGCCCAGCAGCACGGTGGCTACTCGGTGTTCTGCGGGGTGGGGGAGCGGACCCGTGAGGGCAACGACCTGTGGCTGGAGATGCAGGAATCCGGCGTGATCGACAAGGCCATCCTCTGCTACGGCCAGATGAACGAACCGCCCGGGGCCCGTCTGCGGGTGGCGCTGTCGGGGCTCACCATGGCGGAGTACCTGCGTGACGAGGGTGGCCGTGACGTGCTGATGTTCGTCGACAACATCTTCCGTTTCACCCAGGCCGGCTCCGAAGTTTCCGCGCTGTTGGGCCGCATGCCTTCAGCGGTGGGTTACCAGCCGACGCTGGCCACCGAGATGGGTGAGCTCCAGGAGCGGATCACCTCGACCGACCACGGTTCGATCACCTCGGTGCAGGCGATCTACGTGCCCGCCGATGACATGACCGACCCGGCGCCGGCTGCGGCGTTCGCGCACCTGGATGCCAAGACGGTGCTGTCCCGGGCGATCTCCGAGCGGGGCATCTACCCGGCGGTGGACCCGCTGGACTCGACCTCGCGGGTGCTCGCACCTCAGTACGTCGGCCAGGAGCATTACGACGTCGCCACCGAGGTGCAGCAGGTGCTGCAGCGTGCCAAGGACCTCCAGGAGATCATCGCCATTCTCGGCATGGACGAGCTCTCCGAAGAGGACAAGGTGCTGGTGCAGCGGGCCCGCAAGATCGAACGATTCCTCAGCCAGCCGTTCCACGTGGCCGAGATCTTCACCGGTGTGCCGGGCACCTATGTCAAACTCGCCGACACGATCCGTTCGTTCAGGGCGGTGCTGTCGGGTGAATATGACCATCTTCCCGAGAACGCCTTCTACATGAAGGGCGACATCGACGACGTGGTAGCCGCGGCCGAGAAGTCCGCTGCCGAGGCGAAGGCTTAGAGGTCGTGTCGTCCGTGGCCGAGATGATGCACGAGCACCCGAACGACGGGGAGTATCACGGCAGTGTCGCCGATGATCTCGCCACAGGCGATGTCCGCCTGCAGATCAGCGTGGTGTCGCCCGAGGCCGAGATCTTCTCGGGCCCTGCGAACTGGATCACCGCGCCCGGCGCGGACGGTTCATTCGGGGTGTGGCCGCGACACGCGTCGCTTGTCGCTGCGCTGGGCAGTGGCATGCTGCGGATCGGTCTGCCCAATCGTGATCACCTCGAGTACCTCGTGCGAGGCGCGTTCCTCTCGGTCAATGCCGACGTCGTGACGGTGCTGATCGACAAGGCGGTCTCGTCGCCTGAAGAGATCGACGTCGACGCTGTTCGGGCCGAGTTGACCGAGGTCGCCGAGGACTTGACCAAGAAGGTCGACGACGTCGAGTACCTGCAACTGCTCGATCACCGTGAGTGGTGCCAGGCACAGATCCGGTTCGTCGAGCGTCGCCCCGACTGGGTCCCCAAGAACGTCTGACCCCCATCTCGAACTTCGGGAGGATCGGCGCGTAGTTCCGAACCAGCCTCCCGAAGTTTGGCTGGGGGTTCGGTCCACGTCTGACCCGTTGTCGAACTTCGGGAGGATCGGCGCGTAGTACCGAACCAACCTCCCGAAGTTCG
>DASSYG010000044.1:0-2046 GCA_035703405.1 Acidimicrobiales bacterium
CCGACCTCGGCCTGCCCGCCCCGCCGGGCGGCAGCCTGGAACGCTGGGCCGACCAGGGCGTGTTGTTGTTGAACACGACGCTCACCGTGCGGGCCGGCAAGGCCGCATCGCACCAGGGCAAGGGATGGGAGACCTTCACCGACGAGGTGATCCGCACGGTGAACGCGAAACCCGAACGGGTCGTGTTCATCCTCTGGGGCGCCGCGGCCCGGCGCAAGCGCACCCTGATCGACACCGAGCGGCACGTCATCATCGAATCCGCCCACCCCTCACCGCTGTCGGCGTCGGGTGGCTTCTTCGGGTCCAAGCCGTTCTCCCGGGCGAACGCCGCCCTCATCGAGGCCAGACGTGACCCGGTCGACTGGCGCCTCGCCGACACCTGACCGGTCGACCCTCTCCCCAAATTTGTAGCGAAAAGCCGCTCACAGCGGCAGCGGACTACAAATTTCAGACTGGCGCTCAGCCGCCTGGCCGGCTCACGGTTTGAACCTTGCTCGATCCGGGCACAGGACCAACGTGCAACCAAATACGCGCCAGACCATGACCCCATCCGTCGGCGAGGCCATCGACCGGGTCGCTCGACCCCGGCGAGGCATCGCGACCGCCCGTGACCTCACAACCGCCGGCTTCTCACGTCACCAGATCGGATCGCTCGTGAAACGAAACCTGATCACGCCCGTGCAACCTGGCGTCTTCCGGGTCACTGGCACGCTCATGTCGACCCGACGCAACCTGGTCGCGGCCTGCTCGAGTGTCGACACGCTCGCCGCCTCGTCGCACCGCGCCGGTCTGTGGATCTGGGACCTGAGCGACGAACCACCGCCGATCGAGATCGTGGTCAGAACCGAACACAACCTCGAGCGAACGGGCGTGATCATCCACCGCTCCAGAGACCTCGAAGCCGACCAGATCACCGTTCGGCGTGGCGTGCCGGTCACCAAGCCGGACCGCACGCTCGTCGACGTCGGCTGCGTGGTCTCGCGTAGGGCCCTCGAAGAGGCGATCGAACGGGCGATCTTCAAACGACTCGTCACCGTCGCGGGTCTCCGTCGCATGATCGATGAGGTGGCCGGTCGTGGCCGCAATGGAGTGGGCGTTCTGCGCACGGCGCTCGACGAGCGCTCGCTGGGCGATGCCCGCCCCGAAAGTCTGCTCGAACCACTCATGGCTCGGCTGTGCAGACACGGCAACGTCGAAGGGGTTCGATATCAGCAGACACTCACGATCGAGGGCCGAACACTTCGGCCCGACTTCATCATCCCCTCGGCCATGCTCGTCATCGAGGTCGACGGCCTCGCCGTTCACGGCAGCCGAGATGCACTCGATCACGACCTCGTCCGCCAGAACCTGCTGATCGCGCATGGCTATCAGGTGCTCCGCTACACCAAGACGCATCTGCGCGATCCCGACAAGGTGAGCGCGCAGATCCTGCGAACGGCCCACAAGCGGCGTGCCGAGCTCTCCCTGCTGCAACGGAACGCGTGACCGGCCCCGCCGCCGACCCTTACGACCCCTCCCGAAATTTGTAGCGAAAAGCCGCCGAGAGCAGCACAGGGCTACAAATTTCGCACGGGACCGACGGAGGACCGATGGGCCCCGCCAAATTTGTAGCGAAAAGCCGCCGAGAGCAGCACAGGGCTACAAATTTCGCACGGGGGAGATGGGTTCAGGCGAGTGCCCGGGCTGGTTCCTTGGCGAGCCACGGCTCCCAAGCCGGGTCTGCGGTCACCCCGACCAGCAACCACGACCACCCCGACGGCGCGTGCGGCGTGACGCGCAGTGTCCAGCCCAACTCGTCGAGGGTCCGGTCGGCCTTGCGGCCATTGCAGCCGCCACAGGCGGCGACGACGTTTTGCCAGATGTGATCGCCGCCCCGCGACCGCGGCACGACATGGTCGACGGTGTCGCCCTTCATTCCGCAATACGCGCAGCGGCCCTTGTCGCGACTCACCACGTTGCGGCGGGTGAGCGGCAGGTGCGCGCGGTAGGGCACCCGCACGTAGTAGCGCAGCCGGATCACCGATGGCACCGGCACGGTCAGGCGTT
>DASSYG010000078.1:0-2976 GCA_035703405.1 Acidimicrobiales bacterium
CCCGAGGTCCCGTCGCCGACCAGGTTCGAAAC
Organism: Acidimicrobiales bacterium; assembly: GCA_035703405.1. Lineage (GTDB taxonomy): Bacteria > Actinomycetota > Acidimicrobiia > Acidimicrobiales > Iamiaceae > JAFDWI01. The sequence continues at coordinate 33 of DASSYG010000078.1, forward strand.
CGCTCCGGGATCGCACGCCACCAGGGCGATCGCGCACAAGCCTGCTCCGAGGGCAGCCAATCCCCGCCGCCGACCCCGAGTGCGTCCGGAGTGACCATCCAGCGACGACTGCTTCCGATGCAACGACATCAGCTTCCCCCTCGATCGAATGAGTGCCGAATCGTACTCCGAAACCGCAGCCGGGTGCACTCCTCCAACTCAATACCGGAGGAACGCTCCGATCCGACCGTGCACATCGAGGTCCGCATCCTGCACGACCACTTCGACGTGTCCAGATCGGCGCATCGTCGCCTCGATCGCCTCCTCGATGAGGTCGTCGACCTCGGTCATCTGACCGTCACAGCGCCCGCACGTCCGGCCCTGGTCGAAGAGGCGATCACACGTCGAGCACTTCCACCCGGACTGCGAGAAGTCCTTCGACACCACCAGCGTGGCGACCCGGTGGTCACCCAGCGCCTCAAGCGTGGGCCGCAATCCTTCGACGGCACGTCCGGTGGACACCGACGCGATCAGTCGATCGACGACCTCGTGCTCTCGTGCGGCTTCCACGCGCGCTTCGAAGGCGCACGCCGCCTGTCGGATCTGCTCGATCGACGCGCCGGGTCTGACGTCGATGCGGTCGACGTTCCGCTCCCGCAGGTATGGATGGACGAGCTCCAGCGTGCGCGTCGCGAGATCGTCGGGCGCTCCGATGGTGAACCGATCGAAGTCGGTTCGCTGCCAGGTCTCGAAGGCCATCGCCGCGGCGGCGTGGAGGTGGCGGTCGACCGCTGCGTCGATCTGCCCGGCGTGGTCGCCGCGGGCAGCTCGCGCCCGGTTGTCGATCTCTCGGGGGAGCGGATCCTCGTCCTCCCGGTGCTCGACCAGTTCCCCGAGGCTGAACACGAACATGCGCGACCGCTGCCGGTCGACGAGGAGCACCCCGAGCCGTGCCGCCTGTTCGACCATCGACTGCAGGGCACCCACCGCAGGTTGGTCGTTGACGACCACCCGCGAGCGCACCGACATCGGCAATGGCACGACGTGCCAGAGATCCGGGTCGCTGCAGGAGAAGAACGCCAGCCCGCGGGTGTTCGATCGATCGAACCCCCCGCGCACGTACCGCTCGATGCGATCGAGCGACCTCGACACGGCCGGGCGATGCCCGTTCGCCTCGAGCCGGGCCGGTCGGAGCACCGACTCGAGCTCCTGTTCGATCTGTCTCTGGTGCAGGAAGCGACTTCCGTCGACGTCGAGGAAGCAACTCGTGACCGGCTCCTTCCCCTTGAACGCAACCAGGTCCCGGATCGTGTCCTCGGTGATGTCGGGCAAGCCCTGCACCTCCTGTTCGATTGGCGGCGCTTCGGCCCCGTGGACCCGCTCCGCTGGAATGGGTACCCGCATGGTAGACAACGCGACCCGACGGCGCTGGGGAGCCCGATCCGACGCAGGTGCTCAGTCGAGATCGATGCGTTGGAACGACGCATCATCGTCCGGGTCCGACGCATCGGGTCCCCGACCCGCGGCACCGTGGCGCGTCGCGGAACGCAGCACCTCGCTCGTCATCGAGCGGACCGTCTGCAGCGCCGCGCCGATCGCCGCCGGATCTTCGATCACGTCGGCCGCGACATCGAGCATGGATCGGGCCGCGTCGATCAGATCGCGTGCCGCGGCCTGGAACAGCTCGACTCCGTCCGGAAGCGAGCCCTCCCGACGCGGCTGCCCGTCGTCGGAAGCGGCGTCGCGCACGACGGGATCAGGCTCGTCCCAGCCGAGGTCGGCCCAGTCGTCATCGAAGAAGGCATCCGCCGTCGGCGCACCTCGGTCCTCGGCACCGCCATCGGGTCGGAGCTGCTCATGGGTCACGTCTCCCGAGCCCGCATCGGCCCGAGTCCCTGACGCGGCGGCCGGCGCCACGGGTGCGTCCTCGTCGCGCCCCGCTCCCCCGGCAACGCCGGCCGAGCTCTTCGCCTTCCGGGCCACTGACTTCTTCGCGGGCTGCTTCTTCGCGGGCTGCTTCTGCGCGGAAGGTGTCGACGACTTCTTGGCCACGCGGGAGGTCGTCGTCGATCCCGACTTCTTCGGGGTCGCTCGGGATTTCGACTTCACCGCACGAGGTCCTTTCGCGGCGGCGGGCTTCTTGGGACCCGACCCGGATGGCTGCGACGCGGCCGGGGTCATCGTGGCGCCCCGGCCCGGCTCGGGCGCGTTCGGTGGGCACGCGACGTGGATACCGGAGCGCTGAAGGTGACCCGCAGCGAACCCCCGCGCAGCGTCGCCGCGTCGACCTTGCGACGTCGCAGGGAATCGGGGAGGAGCACGACGCGACGATACGCCCCGACGCGCACGAGCAGCTCGTCGCCGTTGCGACCCAGGTCGATCTCGTCCTTCGAGGCGAACGGCAACGGGAGCACCAGCGTCGTTCGCCCATCGTCGAGCGACTCGACCTGGAGCGGGGCACCTTCGTGCAGACGGGCGGACGGGTCCTCGTCGCCGTAGGCTTCTGCCGCGAGGGCGCGGAGCCGCTCGAACCCGACGACCTCCTGGTCGGCCAGGTCGACGGACAGGACCGGGAGGGGCGCGAAGCCGTCGTGGATCGTCTCGAGGTGCTCGGCCTGCAAGGCACGCCAGCGGTCGAACCACGGGTCGGTGACGTCGTCCGGCAGCAGGCGGTTCGCGACGACGGCATCGACTTGATAGCCGAACAGGGACAGGTACGTGTACGTCCGGCGCGCTTCGGCGATCACCATCTTCTCGGGATTCACGACGAGGCGAACGCTCGTCATCTCCGGGTCGGTGAGCACGTCCTGGATTCCCTCCAACCGGTCGTAGAAGGACTGCGCCGACCCGAACACCTGATCACCGGCGACGGGAAGGCCGGACACCTTCGAGAGGATCGGTGAGACGACCTTGTTGACCCGGCGACCGACGGGGAAGACGCGGTCCATGTACCACGCGAGGATCT
>DASSYG010000231.1:0-14221 GCA_035703405.1 Acidimicrobiales bacterium
AAACTCGACCGCGAATACGAATCGGGTAGCGTCGGCGCCGTGGTGGTACTCGAACACCTCGGGGCGCGTGAGTACGGGCCCGTCCCGCGTCGCGACGGTCCGGGCGACCGGCTGGCGCCCACCGGCCGGCCCACCCTGCAACAGATCTTCGTGACGCCGTCGAAGCCGCTCGTGACGACGGTCGAGTCGGTCGTGTCCCAGCATGATCTCGAACGGACGATCATCATGAAGGGCGCCGACGTCCCCGGTGAGACCGCACCGGAGTTCTGCAACTTCGGCGGCGAGGGGACCCCGTTCAACCAGCGGTTACTCCCCACGGTGGGGATCATTTCGGCACCTCAGACGCTGTACGACCCGGCCTTCGGCATGGAAGGCGTCGACATCGGCCTCATGCGACGCCAGATGGTCGCGTTCACCGACCTCGTCACCCGCATGGGGCGTCTCGACCACACGGACCTGGCGGGTTCGGTGCCTGCCGATCGTGCCCGTCGAGCCGCCGGAGCGCCCGAATGCCCGACCTGACCGGCTCGCATCGGTATTCGTGGCCGGCCCGCCAACGACTCACAATTCTCTTGAACAGAACACCGGGCCACCTGCATCCCGTCGCAGTGCCGGTGCAGGCGCGCTGGGGTGGCAATTCGTGTCCACGGCGAGGTGCCGGCCCGGTCCACAGCACACGACACAATCCGATCTTCCGCCGCGATGGGAATCAACGCGGCGAGTGCGGCATGAGCGGAGACGTGTCACGTTCCGACTCGGCTCCAGGGACAGAGCCGATCTGCACGAACCGGTCGTCGGAATCGGCGGCGTCCACATGAAGATCGACCTACGGTCACTCTTGTTCGGAGTTTGGGCGCTGGTCGGGATCCTGGTCCTGGCGGCTGTCGTGGTGCTGGCGATGGCGGCGGTGAGTGAGCTGGTGCTCCCGCTGATCTTCGCGGTCATGCTCGCGGTGGCGTTTCACCCGGTGGTCACGCGCCTCCGTCATCGCCTGCCACCAGCGGCTGCATCTGCGATCATCGTGTTCGGCCTCACCATGGCCGCTCTTGGCGTCGTCGCGATCGTCGTCGCCGCCGTCGTGAACCACCTCGACCAGCTCGGGCACCATACCGACATCGCCATGAACACCGTCGGCAGATGGCTCGATGACGCCGGCGCGAGTTCGACGGCACCTGCGACGGCGGCCTCGAAAGCCGAAAGCATGTCCGGCTTCCTGCAAGGCGGTCTGCTGAGCACGGTCGTCGCGGGGATCGATTCCACCATTGGGTTCGTCGCCGGTTGCGCGCTGTCGCTGTTCCTCATGTACTACGTGCTCAAGGACGGCGAAGCCATACGCGACTGGGGCATCGCACAGACACCGGCACGCTTCCGCAACGAGTGTGCAGACTTCGTCGCATCGACGACCCGATCGACCGCAGGATTTCTCGCAGCTCGGTGCGTCATTTCACTTGTCGTTGCATTGTTCGTCGCTGCGGGTGCGCTGGCCCTGGGAGTTCCGATGGTGCCCACCCTGTTCGTCGTCACCTTCATCGGGGGCTTCGTCCCGTACATCGGCGCCTTCGTCGGCGGAGGGCTCGCCGCGCTCCTCGCCTTGTCTGACGGCGGAGCGGTGCCGGCGCTGGTGATGATCGCGATAGTGCTCGTCGCGAATCTCGTGCTCGAGAACCTCGTGCAGCCCAGGATCATGAGCGGTCGTCTCGACATCCATCCCATGGCTGTGATCGTCGTGACGACGGCCGGCGGAGTGATCGGCGGGCTGGTCGGACTGGTCCTTGCGGTGCCACTCACCGCGATCGGTGTCGACCTCGTGAAGCGCATCCGAAAGGTGCTCGGTGAGGCCAACGAGTCAGACCCGGCCACGTCCGGCGGTAGCTCATCACGAAGACACCTGTAAGACGCTGACGATCACGAGACCTCGCGCAGCGATCGCATCGAAAAGGCCGTGCAATGCCGCCTGATCGATCGCATCGGCGCGCAGGACAGTTCGGCCTCCCTCGCAGGTCGCGGTGGCCGGCGCAAATGCCGGCATGAGGTCCTGGTGGATCTCGCCTTCGATGATGATTTCGAAATCGGCGGCCGTCATGGCAAGTCCCGATGCGAGTTCGAGGTCAGCTCCGACATCGTCTCACCGGAAGGCGTGCCACTCTTCACCCCGCAGGGGGTGAGTTTCGATTCGCGAGCTCCTCGGGATCGAAATCGGACGCTCACTTCGAGGGGGAAACTCACCCGTTCTCATGCGATACTGCTGCTAGATTCGTCTCCCATGGGGACCGCAATTGCGCGGCAAATCGTGTCCGGTCAACCCGAATCGCCGATCTTCGCGTCGTCAAAGTTCCAGACGCCACCATCGCCGGCTCGCCACGTGCGAAGAGTGAGCCTCACTCGACGAATCGATGCTCCCGAGCCGATCGTGATCGTGATCGCGCCGCCTGGCGCAGGAAAGACGGCGCTTCTTGCCGACTGGGCCGGCGGCAGGCCAAACCAACTGACCGCGTGGCTCCACGTGGACGACAGCGATCAAGACCCGGCCAGGTTCTGGTCGGCATTCGTCGCGGCGATCCGCACCCGTGTGCCTGAATTCGCGCCCCAGGTCTCGAATCACCTGAAGCACGATGTCGATGTCGGCCACGACCTGCTCGAGTACCTGCTCGAGTGCACCGGGGATCTGGTCGGCCCCGTTTCGCTCGTCGTCGACGACCTGCAGCGCGTGTCGCCGGCAGTCCATGACGGCCTCCGATTCCTGGTCTCCCGAGATTTGGGCAATCTCGGACTCGTCATCGGCACCCGCAGAGAACCTCCGATCGACTTGCAGCGCCTCAGGTTGGATGCTCGGGTGGTCGAACTGCGTGAAGCGGACCTGCGTTTCTCGCGGGAAGACGCGCAACGCCTCCTCGACGGTCTCGGCGTTCGTGTACCTGACGAATGCTTCACCACCGTGTATGACCGGACCGAGGGCTGGGCAGCCGGGCTCCAGCTCGCCGCGCTCGCTCTTCGGGACAGCGACGACGTCCGTGGCGCGGTCGAGCGATTGAGTGGCACCAACCAGGTGATCGCCCACTATCTGGCGGCCGAGGTCTTCAACGCGCAGACGCCTGACATGCAACGCTTCCTCCTCGATACCTGCATCGTCGACGAGATCACGCCGGGGGTCGCCCGGGCACTGAGCCCGGACAGCCCGGTGACGCTGCTCGACGTCGAGAGTGCGCAGTTGTTCCTCAGGCGCATCGACACCGACGGCACGACATTCCGATTCCACAACTTCGTGACCGACCTGTTCCGCTTCCACCTGCGAGCGATCGACGCGCCCCAAGAAGCCGTGCTCCATGAACGTGCCGCGCGCTGGTATGAACAGCACTCCGATCCGGTCGCGGCTTTCCGCCACTATTGGCGAGCGGGCCGTCACGACCTGGCGCTCAGGTTGGTGCATGCCACGGCACTCGACGTGGTGTACGTACCCCTGCCTCTGATGAGCACGCTCGAACGATCACTCGACGACGATGACATCGAAGCCGACCCGGCCGCTGCGGCGAGCTTCGCCGCGGCGCTCATGGTGAGCGGTCTCGCGCCTGAGGCTCATCGGCTTGCGAAGCGGCTACAAGCCAGCTCTGCCGCGGCCCGAGACCCGGCCGTGCATGATCAGGTCGTCGCCGTGTTGGGAATGACCGATCTCGTGCTCGGAGATACCCGCGCTTCGGTGAACCGCGTGGACGAACTGTCCGAAGGAGTCGACCCGGACGCGACTTGGCCGCACCTCGCCCGGCTGGCCGCGACCAAGTCACGGGTCTGGGAGGGTGAGCTGAACCATGCCGACGACGAGCTTCGCCGTCTTCGTCCGCCTGGCGCGTCGGTGCTCGTCCGCATGGAGCTGGGCGTCACGGCGGCACACATCGAATGGTCGAGTGGACAGTTGGACGCATGCACGAGATCGCTCGATGGGGTCGAGGACATCATGCGGACGGGAGGCGGCGATGTCGCCGACGGGCTACTTGCGCGAGCACTCGCGGGAGCGACGCTGGCCGACCGGATGGAGGTCCGTGCGGCCGAACGGCTCCTCACACCTGTACGAGCCATGAAATCCGAGTTTCGGGTGGGCGCGATGGTGGTGGCAGACCTCGCGCTCAGCCGCCTTTGGTCGGTCGACGGGAACTTCGATGCGGCTGCCGCGGTGATCGAGGAACTCCTCGCGTTGATCCGTGCTCGACCGACCCGCAGCGGCATGCTCGATCATGTGCGCTCGCAACAGGCGCGGGTCCATCTCGCAGTCGGGTCGATCGAAACGGCCGTGACGCTCTGCGATGCAATCGATGCGCCAGATCTCCGCGGAGTCCTCGCCGCGCGAATCGCGTTGGCGAGCCGTGACCCGGGGCGCGCTCGAGAAGCGATCACCGACCTCGACGACGTCACGACGCGAACCAGACGACACCTCTTGGCGATCGCACTGCTCGAAGTCCGATTGGCGATCCTCTCCGGCGAGCCGGCCGACGAGCATGCAATCAACGCCCTCGAAATCGCCGCTGCAGAACGGATGCTCCTCCCGTTGGTCGAAGAAGGTGGCGAGGCGCTGCGTGCGGTGCAGGCGATGGCCCGGAAACGCTCGAGGGATGAGCGGATCGAGGCCATTCTCAAGCTCCGACCGCCTGTCATCGCCCACCCGGGCCGACCGCCGCTTGACGCCGATGCGTTGACCCGGCGCGAGCAGGTCATCCTGAGGCACATGGCCACCTCGATGACCTACCGCGAAATCGCGGATGAACTCTTCGTGTCACTGAACACGGTGAAGACCCATGTGCGACACATCAATCGCAAGCTCGACACGACGTCTCGACACGAGGCCGTCCAGCAGGCGCATGCGCTGCACTATTTGTAGAAGACGCTCCGCTCGTCCATTCGCTCCGCACTTGAGGTCGCGAAATCACGGGAGGTCGCGAAATCACGGGAGGTCAGCAGTCGCGGCGTGCGTCGACCCAGGCTCGAGCTTCGGCCTGGGCGCGCTCGGTGGCGCTGCCCACCCGGGCTCGCTCCCGATAGATGCTCAAATCACCGATGTCGTCGATACCGCCGGTCGCGGCGAGTTCCGCAAGGACCTTCTCGCCGACCGACACGATCATGAGCCGACTTCCTACCTGTTGCAACGCGTGGCTGTATCTGCGGAGCACCTCGATGAAGGTCACGCCCAGGTCGCTCCGTCCCCGTAGGCGTAACAGCACCACCGACCCGTGCGACGCTGAGTCGATCGCCGGGAGCGCTGCTTCGAACACCGGAGCCGCTGCGAAGAACAGGCTGCCATAGGGCTGCAGCGTCAAGACCTCGTGTGCCGGCACCATCGTGGGTGGGTCCACCTCCATCAGGTTTCCGTGCTCGTCGCGCACGCGCCGACGAATGACCACCTGGTTCGATTGGTTCACCACGTACAGCAAGACCGACAAGGCCACTCCGGTGAGCACCGCGTACTGCAGCGGGATCACCACCGTGAGGGCGAAGGTGACCCCCATCACGATCTTCTGAGCTGGTCCGGTGCGCCATACCGACCGCAGGTCGCCGAGGCTGATCGTGCGGAATCCGACCACCATCAGCAGCCCCGCCAGCGCCGGCATGGCAACGCGGCCGATCACGTCGCTGAGCACGAGCAGAACCGCGAGCATCACGACGGAGGCGAACACAAATGACCAGCGCGACCTGGCACCAGCCGACTTGTTGAGCGCCGATGCGGACATCGACCCACCAACCGGCATGCCTCCGAGCAGGCCGACTGCCACATTCGACGTTCCCTGACCGAGGAAGTCGCCCGATGCATCGCCGATGTGGCCATCCGGGTTCGGAAATGCCGCCGCGACTCCGGCGCCTTGGATCAGACCGACGAACGCGATCGACACCGCCGGCACGATCAGCACCGGCGCCAACCGGAGCAATGGTAATTCGAATCCGGGAAGGCCGCCGAGCGCCACCCCCAGGTCGCTCATGGTCGCCACCTGAACCCAGCCGAGCAACGGCACCGCCGCGGACGAGATGGCCACGGCGACGACCAGACCCAGTCCTCTCAGGGGAGTGCGTTCGAGCAGGACGATCAACGCGACGGTCGCCAGGCCGATGACCACCGTGCGGGGCTCCAGTCGTCCTGGGTGCAGGACGGTGTCGGCGGTCTGTGACACCCGGTTCGCGCCGTGCGCGGCATAGCCGGTGAAGTTGGCGAGCTGCCCGATCATGATCGTGAGGCCCACGGCATTGATGAAGCCGACCATGACCGCGTTCGACACGAATCGCAGCAGCGACCCGAGACGGAGCACGCCCGCGAGGATCATCACCGCTCCGGTGAGCAGCACGAGCGTCGCCAGCGCACGACCAAGGTGGGGCGAGTTGTGCACAACACCCACATCGACGAGCAGAACCGCCATTGCACTGGTGCCCTGCACGGCCATGAACCGCGATGAGGTCGTCAGTGCGCCGCTGACGGTGCCGACCAGATAGCCGTACAGCCCGGTCAGCGGGTTCAGGCCGGCGAGCAGGCCGGTGGCGAGTCCACTCGGGACCGATTGCATGCCCAGCACGAATCCGGCCATGGTGTCGTGGCCGAACGACGGGCGTCCGAGTCGTCGGAGCAGACCGATCACGACCTTCGCCGGCCTTGGCGCCTCGCCGCCTCGAGATCGCCGCAGCGAGCGGTCATGAGGTACCACTGGCGAAACCCGGCCCGGCTGCCTGCTGCGGTGGCAGTTCCATGTCTGCTCGGTCGGTGACCACCAGCCAGGCCGGCAGCAATGCGAGACACAGCACCGGAAGCAGGGCAACGTCGCCCACGACGACGACCGCCATGAACAGGCTCAGCCACCCGCTCCTGCTGACGGCCAGGAGCACTCCCAGAATCGCCGCCGCGATCGCGAGTGCTTCGGGCACACCGGGTACGACCTGGTGGGCCAGCACCCCGATCGCGACACCGACGAAGGTGGCGGGGAAGATCTTCCCGCCGCGGAATCCCGACGTCGCGGCCACGAGCACCGCGGCGACCTTGACGACGATGATCAACATCAGCCAGGCGTTGGCCTTGTCGAGATGGACCAGGTCCTGCATCTCGTCGAGACCTTTGAACAAGGTGACGGAGCCGCCGGCCGCGCCGAGCAGACCGAGGACAACGCCGCCGGCCGACAGACGCCACACCACCGGTAGGCGCGCGAACAGCGCGTGCATGTGTGGGAACGCGACGATCATCACTGACCCGACCAATCCCCCCACCACGGCGATGGCTGGTGCGCTTACCAGATCGCTCCAGTGCGGACCGTGGTAGTCGGGGACACTCACCGCGAACTTCGGTTGTGCGAGCAAGGTCATCGTGATCGACCCGGTGCCGGCGGCCACCAGCGGCGCGAACATGCGGTCCCAAGTCATTGCAGCGCCATCGGGGGTCTCCGATTCGGTGAGGATGAGCGCCGCGGCGACCGGGGTCGAGAACAACGAGCCAACCGTGCCGGCCACCGCGTAGCCCACCCAGGTTGCCGGCGGACCGGCGCGCGTGAAGTGTCGACCGGCCCACACGGCGAGACCGACGTTGATGGCGATGATGGGGTTCTCGGGCCCCAGACTCACGCCACCTCCCAGACCGAGGACCACGACGATGGCCAGCCCGGGAAGCACCCAGATCGGTAGTGGTGGTGACACGAGCGACTGCGTCGCTGGATCTGGCCCGGCGTGGCCGGGCACCTTTGCAATCACCACGCCCGAGATCACTCCGACCCCGGCGAGCACGGCGAAGATCCACATGCGGTTTTCACCGGCGATGTCGAACGTCTGGGGAAGGGTCGTCCACAGCACGTGTTGGACGTCGTCCGCTGCAAGGGAAAGTGCTGTCAGTAACAGCGCGCTGGCGACACCGACAACAGCAGCCGGAACCCCCGCCCGGGCGAGTTCGGCCGCCCGCTGCATCTGAATCCGAGGTGGCCGTTCTCCACCGGAGGGCCGTCCTGCGTCGTCACCAGTCGGTGCATCGTCGGTCGAGCCGGTCACGGCGAATCGGTTCCGCCCGACCTGGTCCGATGCAGGTCGTCCAACAGCTCGCGTCCCCGTTCGTTGGCCCGCTCGAGGCTGCGGTCGATGTGAGAATCTTCCCCCAGGACGTTCGATGACCCGATCGTCTCGATCAGTCCGGTTCGTTCGAGGACGGTGCGGCGGCGGTCGCCGACACCGACGAAGATCGCACCGCTACCAGCCTCACGGATCTCTGACACATAGGTGCTGAGCCGCTTGAGCAGCGTGCTCGAGTAGCGATCCATCTCGCCGAGGTCCACGATGACGACGCCGGGCCGCTCGGGATCGGCGTGGGGGAGCTGGTCGATGATCGCGGGTACCGCAGCAAAGAAGTTCGACCCGACGAATCGCACATAGACCGGATCGTCGCCGTTGAGGACCGCTGGGACGGAGTCGTCATAGCGCCAACCATCCTCGTCGTGCTCGATCCGACGGAGGCGCGGCGATGCGGCGGTCTGCGCGACATAGGCGAGCAGTGAGAGCCCCGCGCCGGCGAGGATCGCCCATTGCAACGGTACCGTGAGGGTCAGGACCAACGTGACCAGGAACAGCATCCAGGAATGCACGCCCGTCTCATAGGCGAGGCGAGCGTCGGGGAGGCGCCCCACGACCAACTCGACGCCGATCACGACCAGCAGTCCGCCGATGACCGCTTCGGGAATATGGGCGACGACCGATCCGGCGAACACGACGAGAAGCAACACCGAGGCCGCCGCCACGAATCCCGCCAGGCGATGGCGTGCACCTCCCTCGGCGCTCACCGCGGTGCGCGACAACGAGCCACCGGTCGGTGCAGCCTGGAAGAACGCGCCTGCGAGATTTCCGATGCCCTGTCCCGTGAAGTCCCGTGACGCGTCCGCCTTGGAGCCATCCGGGTTCGGAAAGGCCGAGCCGATTCCTGCGCCCTGAGCCAGTGCCACGATGGCGATCGACAGCGAGCCCACCAGCAGGCCCGGGATGAGCGACAGGCTGGGCAGATCGACGACGCCCCGCGGCAGTGGCACGGCATCAAGACCGGTCGAAATGACCGCCTGGTCGGCGATCGTGGCCGTGTGGATCGCGAAGATCCACACGATCGCGGTACCTGCGGCGACGACCAGCACCAGGGCGTACCGTTCGAGTCGGGGAATGGCCTTGAGCCCGAAGGCGGCCACGATGGTGCCGAACCCGACCAGTGCAGTCGTGGCATCCCACTGACCTGGATGGGCAAGGATCACCACCGCTTTCACGAGCTTGTTGGTGTGTCCTTCCGGGTCGTAACCCACGACTTCGTTTGCTTTGCCGACCAGGATCAGCACCGCGACGCCTGCCACGAAACCGGTCATCACGGCGTTGGAGACGAAGTTCACGATCCGCCCGAGTTTCAACGCACCGAGCACGACCATGATGACTCCGGCGAGCAGGGTCATGGTCAGCACCGCGCGGCCGATCTGATCGGGCGCGAAGCTCCCCTCGTCGAGAACGCCGGCGAGAGTCAGCGCGATCGCGGAGGTCAGCGTGCTCATCATGAGCACCGATCCCGTCGTGGCAGCAGCGACGGTGACGGGCACCATGCCGGCGAAGATCCCGAACATCGGGTTGATGCCGGCCAACGACGCGTAGCCGATCCCCTCGGGGACGCTGTAGAGACCGGCGACGAAACCGCCGACGACGTCGCCGATCCTGTTCCGGAGGCCCCGAGGTTCGTGGTGTGCGTCAGACATCAGCGACCCTCGATCGACCGCATCCTGGCCCAGCGTTCGACCCAACGCCGCTCGAACGTGAGGGCGCCTCAGTCTTCCGAGAAGGCTTCCCGCAGGGCGGCCTCCTGGTCGTTCGACAGGTTGGTGTGGACCAACTCGGCCTTGGGTCCCTCGGCAAATGCCTCATGGATCCGATCGAGCACGGCGTTCTCCGACAGGAGGAACAATGCCGACGTTCCAGGCGTCACCTTCGCCTTCACGGCGTCGATGAAGTCGTCGTCGATCCCGGCATCGGCGAGTGAGCCGCTCAACGCGCCGGCCCCTGCGCCGATCGCCATGCCGAGGAGCGGAACGAAGAACAGTAACCCGAAAAGGAATCCCCAAAACGCTCCACCCAGGCCACCAGCAGCGGCGAGGTCGTTCGCCTGCCGTGTCTTCGGCTTCTTCTTGCCGGCCTCCCACTCGACCGTGGCGGCGTCCTGAATGGTGATGAGTTGTTCCTTGGCCAACGAGACGAGGATCTGCTCGGCCTGTGCCGCACCTTCGGGGGTTTCGAACTTCCATGCGGTCAGTGTTGCCATCGGGTTCTCCTGCGGGGTCGTCTACATCATGGCCGCCACGTGGGCGGGCCGCCCCGGGTGGGCAGCATGCCGATTCAACACCGCGTCGAACGAGCTCGAATCACCCCGACAGGGGTGATTCGAGCCCTCGCTCACCACCAGCACCGAGGTTTCTGCCCGTCGCGGGTCAAGATCATCCCCTCAGGGGTGACGTACGTCGGTCATGGGCATGGTTGGGTGCAGCTCCAGTGCGACCGCGAAGCCAGTGTGAGGAGTCGATGACATGACCGAAGTGCCAGTCGCCCCAGCGGAACTGGTGGTGCTCGAATTTCCCGGGAGCAAGTTCAACGGGTCGATCATCCCGGCACTGATCGAGCTGGTCGACGACGGCATCGTCCGTATCGCCGATCTTGCCTTGATCGTCAAAGACGACGACGGCTCCTCGACCGCGTTCGAACTGTCCGATCTCGACGCCGATGTGCGCGCGCAATTCGACGATCTCGAAGGCAGCGCCGGAGGACTGCTTTCCGACGACGATCTCGCGATCGCCTCCGAGGCGCTCCGCGACGGAAGCTCGGCGTTGGTCATCGTCTGGATCGACACCTGGGCCGCCCGACTCGCCGGAGCGGTGCTCGCCTGCGGCGGACGATTGGTCGCTCATGACCGACTGGACGCCGAATCCGTCGCCGCCGCCCTCGCCACGGTCGACGCCGCCCGTTGATCTACCGAACACCGAACAGGAGCTACCCATGTTGATGCGACCGCTTGCCCGACGACCAGTCGGCCGTGGGGGCCTCATCGGGACCGCCGCGCGCACCGCGGTGGTCGCGGGGACCGCCAGCGCTGTCGCCGGCGGCGTCCAGCGTCGTCAACAGGACCGCGCGGCCCAGGCTGCCCAAGCATCGGCGTCTGCACCACAAACCGCGCCACCACCGCCGACCGCAGCACCGCCATCGCCGCCTCCCACGTCGGACCCCACGATCAGCGAACTCGAGCGACTGGCGGACATGCAGGCTAATGGACTGTTGACCCAAGAGGAGTTCGCTGCAGCGAAGGCCAAGCTGCTGGGCCTGGACTGAGAAGCCGAGGTTCGGCGTTCCATGGGCGGCTCGGTCCGCGGCCTCGCTCAGCTTGCCCCCGTGGTCGGCTGGTCCCGACGCTACGACCGTCGCTGGTTGGGCGACGACCTCGTCGGGGGGATCGCAGCCGGATCCGTCGTCATCCCCCAAGCGATCGCGTACGCATCGATAGCCGACCTACCGGCCCAGGTCGGCCTCTACACCTGCATCGTGCCGATGCTCGCCTACGTGGTACTCGGCGGTTCACGCACGCTGTCGATGAGCACCACGTCGACCGTGGCCGTGCTCACCGGGTCGACACTCCTCGCACTCCAGGTCGTTGCCGGTAGCGGTGACCCTGCAAGGAACCTCGCCACACTCACCGTGTTGGTGGGCGTGATCCTGCTCGGTGCGCGCCTCCTGCGACTCGGCTGGCTCGTCGACGGGCTCTCGGATGCGACGTTGACCGGCGTGAAGATCGGTGTCGGCATCACGGTCGCCGTGGCGCAGCTTCCCGTGCTGCTCGGGGTCGACTTCGTGGCGTCGCCCGACGCGTTCTTTCCCAACCTCAGCGGCGTGCTCACTTCGCTCGATGCTGTGTCATGGACGACGGCGGCGCTCGCCGTCGCGACGATCGCGCTGCTCGTGGTGTGTTCCCGCCGGCTCCCCCGGGTGCCCGGGCCGCTCGTCGCAGTCGCGATCGGCATCAGCCTGGTCGCGGCCGGGTCGATCGACGACCACGGCGTCGCCCTCATCGCGCCGGTGCCATCGGGGCTGCCCTCGCCGATCCTTCCGGACCTCTCGCGGCTGGACGGACTCGTCGGGGGCGCGTTTGCCATCGCGACCATGTGCTTTCTCGAAACGGCATCGGTCGCCCATGCGGTCCGAAGGCGGACCGAACCACCGATCGACAACGATCAGGAACTGCTGGCAAACGGGGTGGCGTGTGTTCTGGGCGGATTCTTCCGAGCCATGCCCGCGGCCGGCGGATTCTCCCAGACGGCGATCAGCCGACGTGCGGGAAGCAGAACCCAACTCAGTGCGGCCGTGACCGCGGCGCTCGCGGTCTGCTGTGCACTCTTTCTCGGTAGTGTGTTCAGCGATCTGCCTCAGGCGACGCTCGGCGCGATGGTCGTGGTCGCCGTGGCCGGTCTCATCGAACCCGCCGAGGTACACCGGTACTGGCATATCGACCGACTGTCGTTCTGGATCACCATCGTCACCGCCTCCGCCGGCGTTGTCCTCGGCCTGCTCGCCGCCGTGATCACCGGCGTCGTGGCCTCACTGGTCCTGCTGATACATGAAATCGGCCGATTGGGCATCACCGAGTTGCAACCCGGTACAG
This sequence comes from Acidimicrobiales bacterium, assembly GCA_035703405.1. Taxonomy (GTDB): domain Bacteria; phylum Actinomycetota; class Acidimicrobiia; order Acidimicrobiales; family Iamiaceae; genus JAFDWI01. Next base: position 12,662 of record DASSYG010000231.1, read on the forward strand.
CAGAAGGCGATCTCGAGGTCGCGGGAACCAGCACCAGACCCGAAGCGGGACTCGTCGTGTTGCACATCGACGGACCGCTGTATGCCGCGAATGTTCGGCGCGTGCATCGGGCGGTCCTCGAGGTGGCCGATGCGAGGACACCACGCACGGTGGTGCTCGATGCCGGGGCGATGGCCCGGACCACGGTCACGGTGATCGATCAGCTCGCCGAACTGCATGACCAACTCGCTGATCGCGGCGTGGCGCTGTGGTTCGCAGGTCTGTCACCCGATGTGTTGGCCATGGCCCAGCGCACTGTCCGGTGGTCCGACATCGTCGCCGAGGGTCGGCTCCATTCCACCGCGGCCGCTGCAATGCGTGCCCACCGCTCGGATCGTCGCTGACGCTTCCGCCGCGTCGACGCGAACACGTCGGCGCGGCGGGCACTGCGCCGGATCGCCGGTCGGGCGGAGTGATCAGTCCGGCTCGGCAAAGACGGTCGACCAGTCGTTGCGCATACTGACCGTCACCCAACCGAGGCGTTCGGCGACCTCGGTGATCGGTTCGACGTCCGCGAATGTCGCCGCGGACCCCGCATAGGCGAACTCGCGATCGGCGTCGTCATGATCGATCAACAAGGCCAAGCCAGAGTTGTCGCCGCCGCCGGCACTTGCCCATTCGAGCATCTCCCGGTCGCCGGCCGAGTTGCCCACCGCAAGGATCGGCGCGCGGCCGAGCTGACTCTGGATGTTCGCGACTTTCGGCTCACCCTCGTTCGCTTCGCCGAGACGGGTCACGGTCCGCAACAGACACGGATGATCCTGTGGGTCGCGTGAGAATTCATAGCCGATCAACGTGCCCACGACGAGCTCCGGCGGGACGCCGTACAGGCCCGGGGCGATCCGGCGCACGAACTCGGTGCCCCCGCCCGTGACGATGCCGATCGTGAAGTCGTGGTCACGCAAGGCCGCGAGCAACTCGAGCATCGGTTGATAGACGATCCCGCCGAGACCTACGCCGAGGGTCGGATGGCGGTACTGCGACATGAACGCGTCGACATCGGAACCGAATTCTCCGGGGGTTCGTCGGTCGAACAGACTGGCGAGCGCGACTGCCACTCGGGTCAGCCCGAGTTCGCCTATCGCTGCCGAGTCACCGTCGAGAACGGCGGCGAACTCTCGGCGCTTCGCCACCTCAGGATCGTCGCGGGATCGCCGGCGAAGGGCATCGACGAAGAAGTCGAACTGGACGTAGTTGGGTCGTTCACACCACATGGTGCCGTCGTTGTCCACGTATGCGACGCGCTCCGAAGGGTCGACATCGTCGCTACCGTCGAGGAAATCGACGATGGCGTCGCGGGTCGGTCCCGCTCGCCACGACGCCAGCCGCTCGATGGATTTCGGCACCTTGGGCACCACTTTGCTCCTCTGGTCGGTGGCAGGAACTGCGATCGACGCCGCGATCCACGAGCGCGGTCGGCACGTCGACGTTCGGGACAGTACACAGCATCAACAGCGACCGGATCGGTGTTTCTCGAATTCACCCCCTCGGGGGTGACGCCGGCGGGGAGCATCGGTCTTT
>DASSYG010000269.1:0-6514 GCA_035703405.1 Acidimicrobiales bacterium
ACGTCCCGCGTACCCGGCGAATCATCCCCTGTCGTTCCACCAACCGCCCCGACCGACGACGGCACCACCACCCCAGCCAACAACCCCACACACAGCAACACCGACCCGACCCGAATCCCCACTCGCTTCATGCCCAAACACACCTCGTACACCGATGGACCCCGATTCCTGGACGGTACACCTCACAACACGACATATCAAGAGGGAAGGTGAGGAATAGGCAGCACCACTAACAAGGCCGCGCAGCCCGTCAGGCGATGCAGCACCCACTTCCGAGAGCGATGGCGAAGCCCGAGTGAGCAGGCGACGAAGGTCGCCGCCCGAACTCGAAAGCGATTCAGTGGAGCTTGACCAGGGCCTTGCGGAGGTTGCGGACGCCTTGGGCGATGCGCTGCTCGTTCTCGATCAGGGCGAAACGGACGTGACCGTCGCCGCCCGGGCCGAAACCGACACCAGGCGATGTGGCGACGTTCGCCTCCCGCACCAGGTACGAGGCGAACTCGACCGAGCCCATCTCTGCGTACGGCTCTGGGATCGGCGCCCACACGAACATCGTGCCCTGGGGCGGAGTGAGTTCCCAGCCGATGCGGTTCAGCCCGTCACACAGCACGTCACGACGAGACTGATAGATCGGTTGCACCTCGAGCGGATGGTCCGGGTCTTCGTTCAGCGTCACCGTCGAAGCGATCTGGATCGGTTGGAAGGTGCCGTAGTCGAGGTAGCTCTTCAGCTTGGTGAGCGCACCGACGATCTCGGGATTTCCCACGACGAACGCCATGCGCCAACCCGCCATCGAGAACGACTTGGTCATCGAGTACAGCTCGACCGCGCACTCCTTCGCGCCCTCGGCCTGCATGATGCTCGGCGGCCGGTAGCCGTCGAATCCCAATTCGGCGTACGCGTTGTCGTGGACCAACACGACGTTGTTCTCACGGGCGAAATCCACGATCCGCTGCATGAACTCCAGATCCACACACGTGGTCGTCGGGTTGTGCGGGAACGACAGCACGATCACGCGGGGCTTGGGCCACGAATAGCGATAGGCCTCCTGGACGTTCTCGAAGAAGTCCTCCTCGTCGCCCATCGGGATCTCGCGCACGTCCGCCCCGGCGAAAAGGGGGCCCCAGATGTGGATCGGATACGACGGCGACGGCACGAGTGCTGCGTCACCCTGGGCGAGCAGCACCCACATCAGGTGCGAAAACCCCTCTTTCGCACCGATCGTCGCGATCACCTCGGTCTCGGGATCGAGTGCCACGTCGAAGCGTCGTTGGTACAGGTCGGCGACGGCCTCACGCAGCTTGGGGATCCCCCGCGACGACGAATACCGATGATTGCGGGAGTTGTGAGCCGCCTCGCACAGCTTCTCGACCGCCACCTCGGGCGAGGGAAGGTCGGGGTTGCCGAAGCCGAGATCGACCACGTCCTCGCCGGCGTGCCGTGCCGCGATCTTCAAACCGTCGATGATCGTGAACACGTACGGCGGCAGATTGGTGATGCGACGAAACTCCATTCCGTCCACGATAACGGTGAGTGGCGTGCCCGCGGACTTCTGATTTGTGCCGTAACCGGGGTGACCGTCGGGTTCTCAGCCCGTGCGCTGCGCCGCCAGCAGGGCCGCGCCGATGCCACCGGCCCACTCGCCCATCGTCGCCTGCTCGATCGGCACCGCGGGTCTGACGGTCGCGCCGATCACCAGTCCAGGGAAGGCCTCACGGATCGGGTCCATGACGATCGCTCCCGCTTCGATGAGACCGCCGCCGATGATCACCATCTCCGAGTCGAGCACCGCAACCAGGTTCGCGATGCCCAGCGCCACCCACCAGCCGAAATGCGCCATGATCTCATGCGCGCCCGATGCGCCTTCGAGCGCGGCCCGGGTGACGTGTTCGCCCCGCACGTCTTCGGGGTCGCCTCCGGCCAACTCCACCACCCGCGGGGCACGTCCACCCTCCGCGGCGTCACGGGCGATCCGGGCGAGGCCGCTGCCCGACGCGTAGCGCTCCCAACAGCCGTGCCGGCCACATGGGCACGGCGGACCGTTCGGGTCGATCACCATGTGGCCGGCCTCTCCACCGAACCCGTTGGCGCCCCGCAGCAGCTCGCCCTTGACGGTCACCCCGGCGCCGATACCGGTTCCCAACGTCAGAAACAGTGTGTGATTGTGCCCACCAGATTCGCCTCGTTCGTGCTCTGCCCATGCCGCGCAGGTGGCGTCGTTGTCGACCGCTGTCGGTAGCCCGGTCGCCGCGGAGATGCGCTCGGCGAACCCGATCCGTCCGATCCCGGGCAGGTTGGGTCCGGTGTGCATGACTCCGTCACGGTCGACAAGTCCGGGGGCGCCGAGGCCCACGGCGGTGATGTCGGCGCCCAGTTCGTCGCGTGCTTGTGCGCGCAGATCGGCGACCAGGCCGGTCATCGCGTCGACCAACGCCTCGGTGCCGGCGTGGGGCGTCGGAACCCGCTTGGACAGCAGGATCCCGAAGTGGGTGTCGTCGGCAGCGGGCGGGGTGTCCGCATCGAGAATCACCCCGAGAAGCTTGGTGCCACCCAGATCGAGGCCACACACCAGGTTGCGGGACGACTGCAGGTCACTCATCGTCGACCCGGATCGCCTGGAAGTCATCGTCGGGATCGTCGGTCGAATGGGAGCGGGGGCCGGGTTTGGCCGCCCGAAGTGCCTCGGCGGCGATGCCACGCAACGACTCGAACGCCGTGCCGATCATCTTCGGGTCGGCGACGAGTTCTTCTGCGGCATCCAAGGCAGTACGCGCCGCGGCGATCATCTCGAGCGCTGCGCTCTGGAACAGCTCGACGCCTTCGTTGGCGAGATGATGTGCCGAGTCGTCGCGGGCAGGCTCACCCGATGGGTCCGAGACGCCCGGACCGTCGGCGAACGAGCCGAGGTCGTCCCAATCGGCATCCCAGATGTCCTCTTCGTCGTCGGCACCCCAGAGATCGTCCTCGACGACATCGACGGACTCGTCAGTCTCGTCGAACTCCTGGGCGGGGGCCATCGGTTCGCTCACCGGTGCCTTCTGTGCGGCAATCTTCTTGACCGGTGCCTTCTTCTTCGGGGCAGACTTCTTGGCCGGGGCCTTCTTGGCCGGGGTCATCTGGCCACCTTCTTCCTTCTCGCCGTCGAGGAACCCGCCGCAGGATTGCGCCCCGGTTCGTGCGCGCCACGTTCATCTGAGCGGGCACCGGAGCGGCCATCGGCGCGGGCACCGAAGGTGACCCGCAGCACGCCGTCGTGGAGTTTCGCGGACTTCACCGCTCGCCTTCTCAACGCATCGGGCAGGGTCACCACGCGTCGGTAGGCGTCGACCCGGATCAACAACTCGTCACCCGACCGCGACAGTTCCAGCTCGTCGCTCACCGTGAACGGCAACGGCAGTCGCAACACCGCGCTGCCGTCGTCTTCGAGGTCGACCCCCATGGGCTCGGCCTCGTGGAGCAACGCGTGCGCGTCGACGTCGCCGTAGATCTCGTCGGCAAGTGTCCGCAGTCGCTCAGACCCCACCATCTCACGATCGGACAACTCGGCCCGCAGGATCGGCAGCGGCGCGAACCCGTCCTCGATGGCCGCTAGGTGACCGACCTGGGCCTCTTTCCATCGGGCGAACCACGGGTCGGTCACGGCTTCGGGCAACAGACGGTTCACCACGACCGCGTCGACCCGGTAGCCGAACAACGACAGGTACGTGTAGGTGCGCCGCGCCTCGGCGATCACCATCTTCTCCGGATTCACGACCAGGCGGATGCTGGTGACCTCCGGGTCGCTGAGCACCTCGCGGACCCCGTCGAGACGATCGTAGAAACGGCGTCCGGCACCGAACACCGCATCGTCGGCGACGGGAAGATTCGACACGCGCGACAGCACCGGGCCGACGAGCTTGTTGACCCGGCGGCCGACCGGAAAGACCCGCTCCATGTACCAGGCCAGAATCTCGGGCAGCGACAACAATCGGATCGTCTCCGCGGTGGGCGCGCAGTCGACGACCACGACATCCCAATCGCCCGACGCGACGTAGGTGTTGATGTCACCCAGCGCGAAGACCTCTTCCAGACCGGGAAGCATCGACAGCTCCTCGGCACGGATCCCATCCAACCCGGCCCAGTCGAACACCTCGAGCAGGTACGACTGGATGTCGGCCCAGGAATCCTCCATCCGGTCCTGCGCATCGAGCTGCTGACCCCAGAGGTTCTCCTCGTCGCCCACCGGCGCGACGAGCGGGCCCAGTTCGATGTCGAACGCGTCCGCGAGTGAGTGGGCCGGGTCGGTCGAGATCACCACAGTCCGCAACCCCGCGTCGGCGCAGCGCAACGCGGTCGCGGCCGCGACGCTCGTCTTGCCGACCCCGCCCTTGCCCGTGAACAACAGCACCCGCGTGGCGGGCTTGCTCACGCTCCAGCCGCCGCGTGGAGCTGCTCGACCCGGGCCTTGAGGTCACGCAATGCGGTGTGGATGATCTTGCGTTCGGTGCGGGTCTTGACGATGTTCGGCAGCGGCATCACCAGTTCGACCTCGAGCAGGTACAGCACCTCGGTCGCTTCCGGCTCGCCCGGAACCGGGTTGAACGTGTACGAGCCGTCGAGCTTGCGGGTCATGTCGCCTTCTTCGAGCACCCACGAGATGACCTCGGGCAGACCCGAGAAGTTGTATCGCAGCCGATAGTCGGTGCTGCGGCCGAACGCCGCGGCCCGGAACGCGACGCGCAAGGGCTGGCCCTGGGCATCACGTTCGAGCACGGTCGCTTCTTTGAGATCGTGCGCCCATTCGGGATACCGCTCGACGTCGGTCGCGACCGCGACGCACGTTTCGGGCGGCGCGGCGATCACCAGGGCTTCGCGCTGAACCGAATGATCTGCCATCGGTGGGACTCCTCGAAGATCTGGATCCGGTCGGCCCGGTCGGGCACGGCCGGTACGTTCACGCTAGTCGCACTCGCCGACGGGTGGGCAGGCATGTGCTCCCCGTCACCTTCGACCGCGTTTGCGACGCCGGAACAACTGGTCGAAATCGTCCGGGTCTTCGAGGTCCACCGACGATTCGTGGGCGGCCGGAGGCGTCGGGTCGACCACATCGCCCCGGTCCTCGGTCTCCGCGGCGGGGTTCTGATCCGCAGCGGCGACGATCGGCGCGTAGGTGCCATGGCGTGCGCCGTACCAGGCGATGCAGCCCAGCCCGAACATCGGGGCGAGGATCCCGAATGCGACGGCGCTGAACGGGCGGATCCCGGCGGTCACGAGCGCTACACCACTCTGGACGACGAGAGCGATCCTCAGTGTGCGGGCCACCGTGACCGGAGCGGCATTGGTCAGCCACACCACGCCGGCGATCGTCACCCGGTTGTCACGGCTGCGGCCGGCAGCCACGACGAAGGCGCCGACGAACGCAACCGACCCCGCGGCGAACAACACCAGCGAGAACACCACGGCGACGAGTCCGGTGGCACCCCGCGGGGCGATGGACGCGACGATTTGGGCGATCGTGAACAGCGCCGTCCCCACCACGGCGACCCGCACCGTGAGTGGTGTCGAGACAACTGGTGTCGAGACGTCAGCGTCCGTCGTCACCGTCGGGTCCTCGTAAGCCGCGGATGGTGTCGTCGAGCGCCGCGGAGAGTTGCCGGGCGAGGTCGTCGTAGGAGAACTCGGCCACCGTCCGCTCACGCCCCGCAACGGCCATCCGGCGGCGCAACGGTTCGTCGATGAGGAGCCGGCGGATCGCCGAGGTCACCGCCCCGACCGACGCCGGGTCCTGCACCACCAGGCCGGTCACCTCGTCGACAACCGCGTCGGCGGAACCGCCACTCGACCCGGCGACCTGGGGCACGCCTCCTGCGGCCGCTTCGAGAAACACGATCCCGAAGCCTTCCTGTTCGATCCCGAACCAGCGGTTGCGACAGCACATGGCGAACACGTCGCCCATCGCTGTGAAATCGGCCAGATCGTCTTCGGCGACCCGGCCGATGAGTTCCACCGGGGCGTCGGTCCGGGCGATGATCCGCTCGAGTCGGTCCCGATCCCGCCCGGTACCACCGATCAGCACTCGCAGATCACCGATCTCCCCGGCGAGACGGGCACTCGCCTCGATCAGCACATCCATCCCTTTGCGCGGCACCAGACGCGACAGGCTCACCACCACCCGCGCCTCAGCCGCCACACCGTGACGGGCACGCACCGCGGCGCGCTGCTCGTCGGTCGGCACCGTGAATCGATCGGTGTCGACCCCAGGGGGAATCACCACCGTCGGCAACGCGCACCCCGCCACTCGTTCGGCCTCTGCGGCAGGAAACGGCCCGGCGGCGATCACGAGCGCCGCGCCTCGCAGGATCGTGGCCATTCGGTTCTTCAGCGGGGCGATCTTCGCCGGAACGGTCACCTCGGCGCCGTGCACGACCACCGCATAGGGCCGGCTCAGCCTCGGACCCAACGCGGCCAGTGGCGCCAACGGGTCGAGCACGATGAGTTCGGCACCGTGACGCTCCGCGAGCGCTTCGACGCGCCG
>DASSYG010000300.1:0-5344 GCA_035703405.1 Acidimicrobiales bacterium
GACCCGGTTCGTCACGGGTCACGCTCCCTGGGAGGACTACACGCCGATGAGTTCCGAACAGCTCTATCTGACCCGTTTCGACGCGTCCCCTTTCGACACCGAGGGCGATCTCGACCCGTTCGGACTGTTGGTCCTGGCCGATGCGATGCCCGGCGCGGTCAGCGAGCGGATGGGCAACGACAGCCCACCCTGGTTCGGGCCGAGCGCGGATCTCACCTTCCACTGGTTCGGGCACACCCGGTCGGACTGGGTCCTCGTGCGGAACCAGGCTCGCCACGCCGGTGACGGCTACGCGTCGGTCGACGCGGAGCTCTGGGACCCGACCACGCGCGCCCTCATCGGTTATGCCACCCAGCAGATGATCTTCGCATTCGCGGAAGGGCCACCAACCGCCGAGCAGATCTACCCGATCGACCTTCGCTGACCATCGACTCCGACGACGCCCCGCTGGACGACCCCGTCCGGCACGTCGCCGGGCCGGACGGGGCCGAGTCGGGCGACGACGGCTCCACCGATCGCACGGTCATCGCCGCCCGTTGGATGCTGCGGCGAAGCGAGTTGCCTCGGACCTTCCGGTACGCTCGGTGATCATGACGGTCTCCGAGCCCACGAACGCTTCGCGGGTTGCGCCTGCGGGTGAGGAACGGGGGATTCGGGGCGGGCTGGATCCGACGGTGTGGATTGCGGCCCTACTCGATGCGGTCGCGATCGTGGTGTTCGTCTCGATCGGGCGGTCATCGCACGAAGAGGGCGTGACCCTGGCCGGGGTGGCCTCGACCGCCTGGCCTTTTCTGGTCGGCGCGTGCATCGGCTGGCTCGCCGCACGGGTCTGGCAGCGTCCGACGACCCTGGTGCCGGCGGCTGTCGCGGTCTGGCTGGGCAGCTTCGTGGTAGGGATGGTCCTCCGTGCCGTGGCGGGTCAGGGCATCGCGGTGTCGTTCATGATCGTCGCGTGCTGTTTCCTCGCGGCGACCCTGTTCGGCTGGCGACTCGTCGCCGTCGGTCTGGGTCGACTGACCAGGCAGCGTCCCCACGCGCCCGAGCACGACTGAAACCCCGCGGCTCATCCGGCCGCCGTCGGTCGGACGCCCGAAATCCGTCGGCGGTTCAGCAAAACAGGCTCACGTTCGCGGCGGCGTCGCCACAGCGCGCCACCGGATCGGTCACTTGATCAGCGGGTCCCTCGGCAGCCCAGCGATCCGTTCGCCGATCTGGTTCCGTTTGATCTCGCTCGTGCCCCCGGCGATCGACAGGCCCCGGTGCATCAACACGATCATGTTGCTCAGGAATCCGTCGCCGTCCATGAACACCGCATCGGGCCCGATCAGCTCGGTCATGATCGCGGCGGATTCGTGGGCGATCTCTGAAAGCACCAGTTTGGTCATCGCCCCTTCGGGTCCGGGACCGGCACCCGAGACGGCGCGGTTGGCGCTGCGGAGCGAGAGCAGGCCGAGGGCCTGGCCGTCGGCGAGGAACCGGCCGAGTCGGGCCGCGCCGCCATAGAGGCGATCGGGGTGCGCGTCGAAGTGCTCGAGCAGCGTCGAGGTGGGCACCGAGAAGCCGCCACCGCCGCCTCCGCCGCCACCCCCGATGCTCACGCTCTCGTTGCCGAGCGTGGCCCGGGCGACCGTCCAGCCTCCGTCGACCGGGCCGACGACGTCGTCGTCGGGAACGAACACGTTGTCGAAGAAGACCTCGTTGAACTCCGAGTCGCCCGTGGTCATCTTGAGGGGACGCACCTCGACGCCGTCCGCGTGCATGTCGATCGCCATCATCGTGATGCCGTCGTGCTTGGGGACGGCCGGGTTGGTGCGCACCGTGGCGAACCCCATGCCGCTGTAGTGGGCGCCGGAGGTCCAGACCTTCTGGCCGTCGACGATCCAGCCACCGTCCACCCGGGTGGCCCGAGTCTTCACGCCTGCCGCGTCGGATCCGGCGTCGGGTTCACTGAACAGCTGGCACCACACGACGTCCTGGTCGAGCGCGGGCCGGACCCAGCGGTCGAGCTGATCCTGGGTGCCGTACTGGATGATCGTGAGGATGTTCCAGGCGGTGATCCCGTACTGCGGGCGCCTCAGGCCGGCGTCGGCGAACTCCTGCTCGATCACGAGCTGCTCCACCGCCCCTGCGTCACGGCCGTAGGGCGCGGGCCAGTGCGGGAACAAATAGCCCGACTCGATCAGCCGGGTCCGCTGTTCTTCGGGGGACAGCTCGGCGATCTCGCCGATGAAGTAGCGCACCTCGGCGCGGATCGGCTCGGCCTCGGGCGGCAACTCGACAGCCTTTTCACGTACCACACCCCGCCGCGACAGATCGGTGAGCTCGCGGGCTGCACCGTCGGCGTCGAGGTAGACGAGCAGGGTGGTCGCCCGACGCATGAACAGGTGCGCGTCGTGTTCGAAGGTGATGGCGATGCCGCCGTGCACCTGGGTGTTGAGGTTGGCGCACAGATCCGCGGCCGGTGCCGCGAGCGTGGCGGCCGTCGCGGCTGCGTATGCGAGCTGATCGCCGCCGGTCGCGGCCGCACGGGCGGCATCCCACACGGCGCTCGTCCCCAATTCGGTGGCGACGACCATGTTCGCGACGTGGTGCTTGATCGCCTGGTAGGTGCCGATGACGCGGCCGAACTGGAGTCGTTCCTTGGCGTACTGCGCCGCCATGTCGGTGGCGGCACGGGCGACACCGACCGCCTCGGCGGCCAGCACGACCCGGGCGAGGTCGCGGAGCGCCGACCGTGCGCCGGGCAGGACCGTCGCCGGAGCGCCGTCCAAGTGAACCCGTGCACTTCTTCGGCCCGGGTCGAGGGCTGGGGGAACTTCGACGGTGACCCCCTCGCCGACCTCGACGACCGCGAGGTCGTCGCCGGTCGCCACGAGCAGTACGTGTGCCAGGCCGCCGCCGAGCACGATCCCGGCGTCACCGGAGGCCTTGCCGTCGGTCACTGTCACGTCGCCGGCGAGCGCGACCGCACCGATGGTCGAGCCCGCAGCGAGCCCCGGCAACAGCGAGCGGCGAGTTGCGTCGTCGCCCGCGGCGGCAATCGTGGCACCGGCGATAGCGGAGGGAAGGAACGGTCCGGGAGCGAGCTGCGCCCCGAGTTCTTCGACGACGACCACGAGCTCTTCGAGTGAATAGCCCGAACCCCCGAACTCTTCAGGAATGGGGAGGCCGAGCCAGCCCAGTGCACACAGCTCGTCCCAGAAGCCGGGAAGCTCCTCGGTAGCGGTCTCCAGCACTGCGCGTCCGGCGGCACGAACGTCGTGCTTTCGGAGAAAGTCGGCAGCGGTGTCCTGGAGAGCTGAGTGGTCGTCGGTGATGGCGATCGGCATCGTTGAGCTCGACCTTCGGATCGGGGCGGTTACGCCTGTGGCTGAGGTGGGCCCGGGTCGCTCCGGGTCATGGCTTGCGGGACAGGTAACGGCGATTCTTGAACTTCGAACGGAGGTAGTCCTTGTTCATCAGCGCGATGAAGTCGACCGAGATCTCCTTGGGGCACGCCGCTTCGCACTCACGGTGGTTCGAACACGACCCGAACAGCCCGTCCATCGTGTCGACCATCGCCTCGACCCGTTCATAGCGCTGCGGCTCGCCCTGGGGCAACAGGTTCAAATGCGATACCTTCGCGGCCGTGAAAAGTTGCGCCGCGCCGTTGGGGCATGCGGCCACACAGGCGCCGCAACCGATACAGGCCGCGGCGTCGAAGGCGGTGTCCGACACTCCCTTGGGGACCGGGATCTCGTTCGCGTCCGGCGCCGACCCGACCGAAACCGAGACGTAGCCACCCGCCTCGATGATCCGGTCGAACGCGGAGCGGTCGACCACGAGGTCCTTGATCACCGGGAAAGCGGCGGCCCGCCACGGCTCCACGGTGATCGTGTCGCCATCGTGGAACGAACGCATGTGCAACTGGCAGGTCGCGGTGCCGTGCTCGGGGCCGTGGGCCTGGCCGTTGATCATCAGCGAGCACGAGCCGCAGATGCCTTCACGGCAGTCAGAATCGAAGGCGACCGGTTCTTCGTCGGTGTTCACCATGCGCTCGTTGACCACGTCGAGCATCTCGAGGAAGGACATCTCGGTGGAGATCCCCGGCGCGTCGATCGTCTCGAACGAGCCTGGTGCGTCGGGTCCGGCCTGACGCCAGATCCGTAGCGTCAGATCCAGAGCGGCGTGCGGCGAGGCAGAAGTGGAGACTGGGGCGTTGGATTCGGTCATCGTCATGGCTACTTGTAGCTCCGCTGCGCGAGATGGATGTTTTCGAATTCGAGCGGCTCTTTGTGCAGGACTTCGGGTTGACCGTCACCGGCGAACTCCCACGCGGACACGAACGAGAAGTTCTCGTCGTCGCGTAGGGCTTCGCCGTCTTCGGTCTCGTGTTCGCTGCGGTAGTGCGCCCCGCAGGATTCGTCGCGGTCCAGGGCGTCCTGGCACAGCAGTTGGCCGAGCTGGAAGAAGTCGTCCACCCGACCGGCACGTTCGAGCGACTGATTCAGTGACCGGTCATCACCGAGCACCCGCATGTCGGTCTTGAACTCCTCGTACAGGGCGGGGATCTCCGAGATCGCCTTCTCGAGGCCGGCACGGTTGCGCTCCATGCCGGCGTACTCCCACAGGATCTTGCCCAGCTCACGATGGAACCAGTCCACCGAGCGGGAGCCCTTCACCGACAGATAGCCGTTGTAGCGGTCGTGCACCTCGGCCTCGGCAGTCTTGAACGCCTCGTGCGTCGTGTCGGGCACGGGCTCGCCGAGCCGCGGGGCGAGTGAGTCGCCGATCGTGTAGGGCAGGATGAAGTACCCATCGGCGAGGGCCTGCATGAGCGCCGAGGCGCCCAATCGATTGGCGCCCTGATCAGAGAAGTTCGCTTCGCCGATCGCGTACAAGCCGGGGATCGTGGTCTGCAGGTGGTAATCCACCCACAGCCCGCCCATCGTGTAATGGATGGCCGGGAACACCCGCATCGGCACCTTGTAGGGATCCTCCGCGGTGATGCGCTCGTACATCTGGAACAGGTTGCCGTAACGCTGGGAGATCACGTCCGCGCCCAGACGTTCGATCGCGTCGGCGAAATCCAGGTAGACGCCGTTGTGCAGTGGCCCGACACCCTTGCCCTCGTCCACGGCGATCTTGGCGTTGCGCGACGCCACGTCGCGGGGCACCAGGTTGCCGAAGGCGGGGTACTTGCGCTCGAGGTAGTAGTCGCGGTCGGCTTCGGGGATCTGGTGGGCGGGACGGGTGTCCTGGGGGTTCGCCGGAACCCAGATGCGTCCGTCGTTGCGCAACGACTCCGACATGAGCGTCAGCTTCGACTGGAAGTCGTCGCTGGCGGGGATGCACGTGGGGTGGA
>DASSYG010000159.1:0-2593 GCA_035703405.1 Acidimicrobiales bacterium
CGCGGCGGAGCTCGACCGCCCATCGAAGTGATCGTCGGCTACGTCGGTGAGCACCGTGACGAGTTCGGAGTCGAGCCGATCTGCCGTGTCCTGCAGATCGCTCCGAGCACGTACTACGCAGCCAAGCGTCGGCAGGTCGCGCCGTCGAAGCGGGCGTTGCGCGACGCCGTGATGATGCAGGCGTTGATGGCCCTGTGGGTCGCGAACCGTAAGGTCTACGGGGCCGACAAGCTCTGGCGCGCGGCACATCGAGCTGGTCATGAGATCGGCCGCGATCAAGTGGCGCGGCTGATGCGCCAGCTCCGCATCGAGGGCGTGAGTCGGCGCCGCAAGAAGGTCTTCACCACCGTCGCCGACCCCGACGCGGTGCGGGCGCCGGATCTGGTCAAGCGCGACTTCACCGCGACCGAACCGAACCGGCTGTGGGTCACCGACCTGACCTACGTGCCGACGCGTTCGGGGATGGCGTACGTGTGCTTCATCGTCGACGCGTTCTCCCGTCGCATCGTGGGCTGGCGCGTGGCGTCGAACATGAAGACCGACATGGTCCTCGACGCGCTGGAGATGGCCAGACGCACACGCGGCGGTCGCCGGCTCGTCGGGCTCGTGACCCATGCCGATGCCGGGTCGCAGTTCACATCTGTGCGCTTCACCGAACGCCTCGACGAGATCGGCGCACGACCGTCGATCGGCACGGTCGCGGACTCCTACGACAACGCGCTCGCGGAGACGACCAACGGGCTCTACAAGACCGAGTGCGTCTACGGGCCCGACGCCCCCAGACCCTGGGACGACGTCGACGAGCTCGAGCTCGCCACCCTCTCGTGGGTGCACTGGTTCAACGAGCAACGCCTCCACAGCCACTGCCGCCACGTGCCCCCAGCCGAGTTCGAAGCAGCCTTCTACGCTGCCCGACAGACCGACCCCGCCGGGGTTGGAAACCAATAGCCCGAGCCTCCATCAAACCCAGGGCGGTTCACAGCCGATCGGTCGAGGCGCGAATGGCTGCGAGCTCCCTGCGGGCGCGCCCAACGGGGACGAAATACGTCATCGCCTGAGGCGAGGCGGCGACGATGTGGAGCGGAGCTCGGGGCCCCCGGCCGAACACGGGAGCTCAATCGAGGTCCAAGCCTTCCTAACCGGACACGCACGTACGCTGACCGACATCGCTCGGCGACCGCCGTCCGCTGTTGAACGTCGGCCGCGCGCCGTGCGCCGATGGCCGATCGCGCACGTTCATCTCGCCGTGGAGAGTGGATTCGGGGCGGGTGTTCGGAGCGGTCGTCGCTTGATCCGGCCGACCCACCTCTTGGGCCACGCGATTCTCCACAGGCGGCGCCGGCCGATGATCCATCATGGGTGGGTGATCGATCGAACATGGTCGTGGGCGAGCAGCGCTGCGGACCTCGAGGAGCGCCGGAGGCACGCAGAGCAGGTCGTCGGTCAGAGGCTGCGTCGCGTTCGCTACTTCGTCATCGACTATTTCCGGGAGGAGAGGGCACCCGGTCTGAGTGGCCACCGGATCGTGGTGGACGATGCGGAATGGATGTCGCCGACCTGGGCTTGTGAGGGGTTCGACAGCGTCGACTTCGGCGTGGAGCTCGAGATGGTGAACGGCGAGGTCTTCTCCGTGACCTGGGATCCTCCCGGTCGCACTGAGGGCATCGGCATCCGGTTGCGGCCCTTGACCGGGTCCGCGCTCCTCGAGGGCGCTGATGTCGCTATCTGGAGTGTGGAAGACCGGAGCCGGTGGTCCAAGGTCATGGGACGGCCGATCGCAGGGATCGAGTTGGACTACCGAGACTGGGGCCAGCCGGAGGGCTTCTGGTGCCCGTCGATGAGGCTCAGCTTCACTGAGCACACCGTTGTCATGGTGCTCGGTGATCAAGACCGGGCTGGTGCCCTGGCCCCATCAGCGGACAACGTGGCAGTTCTGTTCGACCCCGTGACCGCAGAGCTTCCACAGTTCGCATCGAACTGGTAGCGACTTCGTTCGCGCTTGAAGCATCCCGGCCGGGATCACCTCGGGTGACCGCCGCCATCGGGGCCCGACGCTCGATAAGGGCCGATCGGTGCGGATCGTGTCGCCGCTACGGGCGGAGTTCGGCTCGCGCGTTATGTGCTCAAGGGTGATCGCTCGCGGATCGTCTCAAGGCGTCGGCCACCGATACGCACGGCTCTCCGGTGTGCAGATGTCAACACCCGCGCCATCGACCTGCCAGAGTCGTCGAGTGCCACTGTCCACCGGCGACTTCGTGGAGGTCCTCCTCGCGCGCGTTCCAGAGCTCCGGGCGATGTTCGACGAGCACCTCGCGTATCACGATGAGATCCTTCTCCACGTGTTCGTGGCGGAAGTCAGGGATGTCGCGATCGACGCCTTCGACAACGGAGAGCGAGACCTGTCCAACCGGATCAGCGTCGTGTTCGACGCCGGCTTGCGAGACGGCGATGAAACGGTCGAGAACGCTGTCGCCGTGTCCTTCGTCGAGGACACCCCGTGGTGGAGCCCTGACCGTGCCGACTTCATCGCTTCATGGCCTGCGGCGCTACGCGCGGAGGCCGACCGTTGGAGGTCCGAGGCGGAGCAACGCGG
>DASSYG010000211.1:0-3228 GCA_035703405.1 Acidimicrobiales bacterium
TGCGGCGCCGCATCGATCGACGACGCGCTCGACTCGCGTCCTGCATCGCTCGAGGGCGTCACCGACGACGAGTGGGCCGAGCTCGTCGCACTCGGTCATCGAAACGACCTGGCCCGCCTCTTCCACGCCGGGTTCGTGAACGGCCAGGCGTTCCTCCGCGCTCCCGACGCGCTGGCCGGTCGGGTCCCACGCAAGGTGGAGTGGACCGGTGGCCGTCGCCCGCCCGGGGACGAGGTGGTGCCCGCAGACCTTCGGATCGACCACGTCTACCTGGTGAGCTGCAAGTACCTGTCGAAGATCCTCCACAACCCGAGTCCGGCTCGTCTGGTCGACGGGCTGCTCAGCCACAGGGCGGTCGACGATCGCGGCGACTGGTACGAACGCGTCGCTCCGGCGGAGCACCAGGCGCTGTACGACGCCATCCGGGATCGCATCGGCGTGCCGGGGCTTCCCGACCGGGTGGCGTGGCTCGACACCGATACCCGACGTCGGCTCGCACGGGCCCTCCGGGGCGACTGGCCCGACGGTGCGCTCGAGGCCTACCAGGCGTTGTGTCGAGCGGTCAGCGAATCGACGGCCGAACGGTGGCGACGTTCGCTGTCCGGTGCGAAGCCCGAGGAGGTGCTCTGGCGACTCCTGCGCATCGGCGCCGTGCCCTACTTCGTGCTCGGCGTCGACCGGAAGGGCTCGATGCGCATGCGCATCTCGACACCCTGGGACTGGCGCCAACGCTTCCGCCTGCGCTCCTTCGACGTCGAGGCGCAGCAGGGCGGTCAACCGCTCGTCGGCTGGACCGCCGTCGTGGACGACCGCGCCGCCGACGTGTCACGCACGATCTGCGGCCACGTCGAGGTCCGGTGGAGCCATGGGAGGTTCGGCCAGCGTCCCGAGGCCAAGGTCTACCTCGACACCCGGCACGAGGACGTGCCCGGCTACTTCCCGATCGACGGCATCGTCGGCTGAGACGGCACGGTTCGCCGACCGGTGTGGTCAGCGAAGCCCCAACTCCGGGAACACCTGGGCGACCTTGGCCGTGAGGTAGTCGCCGTAGGTCCCTTGTCCGTCGTGCACGCTTCGCCCATCCCAGCGAGCGGCCGGGTCGTCGTTCCGGGGCACGTCTTGTTGCACGGGGATCGGAGCGACCTCGACGTCCCAGCCGGGATCGAAGAAGAAGGGGAACGACAGGCGGTCTCGGGAGCCCGGACCTTCGGTGGAGACCGGGTTCCGGACGCGATGGGGAGTCGACCGGTACCTCCCCGCGGTCATGCGCTCCAGCATGTCGCCGAGGTTCACCACGAACGTGCCATCGACCACGGGGACATCGATCCAGTCGCTCCCGCGCGGCCTGACCTGCAGTCCCGGACTGCCGTCGTGGGCGAGGATCGTCACCAACCCGTAGTCGGTGTGCTCGGCGACCCCGACCCGCGCCTCGTCGATCGTTCGTGCCGGATACCGGAAGATCCTGAACAGCACCATCGGGTCTGCGGTGAGCGTGCGGTCGAACCAGTCCGCGTCGAGCCCGAGCGCGAGCGCCAGACCACGGACGACGATCCGACCGAGTGACGTCATTGACTCGATCCAGTCCAGCACCGCCTCGCGCAGCTGAGGGGGCTCCGCAGGGAACAGGTTCGGTCCGTGCAAGGGGCGCCCCGCCACCACTCGGGGATCATCCGCGGCGAGCTCCTCGCCGAAGTAGATGCCCTCCTTGTCGTCGGGTCGACCCGCGGTGAGCTCGCCGCGTTCGGGGAACCAGCCTCGCCAGGCCAGGCCGCCGCGCGCCATGGCGATGTCGGCCTTCTCGGTCTCCGGTCGGGCGAAGAACTTCCGAGCGGCTGCGTCGAGCCGCTGCAACTCGTGACCCGGGACCCCGTGTCCCGAAATGACGAAGAACCCGACGTCGCGGCATGCCCGGTCGATCTCGGTCGAGCAGGCGTGCAGCGCCGCGCCCGAAGCCTCTTCGCGCAACGGGGTGATGTCGATGACGGGCACGTCGGTCATGGTGCGATCTCCCTTGCACCTCGACGGACGCCGCGGCGCACGCCCGACCGCCCTGCACCGCAGGACCTCGAGCTCGGGTGGACCTGTCGAGGGCGGTTGCTACTGGAGGTTGGTCGGCGGCGTCTGGGTCGTCGGAGGCGTCGTGTCCGCCCTCGCGAGCGACGACCGGCGTGCATCGCGCAGCTCCTGCTTGCGCTGGAGGGCCTTCGTGTCGAGCCAATCGACCAACGTGTGGGTGGCGAGGGCGAGGATCCCGTAGACGATGATGGCGAAGAGCACCGCGAAGTCGATGACCGATCCCTGGTCGTTCACCTCGTGGGTGGGGAAGATCCCCCGGAACGGTTGGAGGACACGATCTCCGCTGCGGTACACCCACTGGGTGAACTCGGCCGCGGTGCTGGCGTTGAAGAGCTGGAGGAAGAACATCAGGACCAGGATCACGAGCGCCACGATGAAGTAGGCGTACACCAGCCACACCAGGACCTTGGCGAAGCGCAGCCCGGTGACGGTCGGATCGGCGCTCGGATCCGGGGGCGGGGTTCGGTCGACGTCGCTCATTGGGCGCTCCGCTCGTGAGGAAGGTGGCTCTCCAGTTGTAGCGCACGGACCCTCGGAACGCGGACCGAAACGCCACCGGCGTCATCGCCCCCAGGGATCCCCGCGACGCTGCGGTGTCACGACGGCGCACGCACCGGCACCACCTCGGCACCACTGGTGACGCCGCGCACCGGCAGACCCCGAAGAGGTCCGGTGTCATCGGTCTCGATGGCAGCCGTCCCAGTACCATGGGAGGTTCGTGATCGCTCGACCATCCCCCGAACGACCCCCGACCTCGACTCGGGTGCTCGACGCGCGAGGTGTCATCCGATGAACGTCACCGCGGGCATCGAGGTCATCACCGACGACGTGCTCGCCGAGCTGTACGACCCTGGTTCGCACCGACGCGGGCGTGCCTACGCGGACGAGGCTCGCGTCAAGCTCATGCGCACCCAGCCGGGCAACCTGACCAGCGTGGTCGCCGGATCGGAGAACCACACGTACCTCGTACGGGTCGACTGGGGGATGCGGGGCACGTCGGTGGTCGTCTCGGACCAGTGCTCCTGCCCACTCGGTGGCGACTGCAAGCACGCCGTCGCGACGATCCTCACCGCCCGCGCCGCCAGCCACGAACCCCCTGCGAGCGCACGCGTGCCCGATTGGCGCGGCGCGCTCTCCGGCATCGTGGACGGC